>CALAWF010000140.1 GCA_937894665.1 uncultured bacterium
ATGTAAATGCTTCTGCTATCGCATCATTTTTGAATACAAATGTTTTCAATAAAAACGGAATTAACCCAGGGTTATCTACTAAACCTGTTGTTACAACAAACCCTGCAACAAATGAATTGATTGTTATGGGCACTGCTAATGATGCTGATATGGCAAGAAAAATTGTTGCTCAATTTGATGTTAAACCTCAAATTACAACATTCAAAGTTAACCACACCACTCCTGCAGAAATGGCAAACATGATTTGTAACGCATTGTTACCATCCACTGCTTCTAACGGAGCTTCATCTTCTTCCGGTGGTGGTTCATCATCTTCATCATCATCTTCATCTGCGGGTAGCTCTTCTGGTACTCCTGCAGGTTTTGCTGCCGGTATTCCAACCGGTTTTGCATCTGATGATAGCGGGGACAGTGGTGATAGCGGTGATTCTTCAGGAGATAGCTCTTCTTCTGGCGGTTCATCATCTGGTATTTCAGTAGGTGGGGGTAGATTAGTATGTTCTATTGACTCATCTGGTCCTTCTGGAGACGGAATGGAAGGGTTGTCATTGAAGAACCTTTCAGTATCTTACTTCCCAACTCTTGGTACTATCCAAGTTATTGGAGGTTCTCCAACTCAAATTGATATGATTAAAGATTATATTTTAGCTAATGATAAGAAAACTCCTCAAGCATATTTGGAAATTCAAATTATTTCGTTATCTGAAACAGGTAGTAAAACATTTGATAACACATGGCAATTCTTGAGTAAAAACTTCTCATTCAACGCTGGTGGTGGACAAGGCTTTTCTACAAACTCTATGTATCCGGTGTTCTTCGCAGGTCATGGATATTATTATAGAGGTGAATGGGATGAAGAGAAAAATGAATATAAAACGACAGGTAAAGTTAGCAAATGGAGTACTTCTCCACAGTTAGTATATTCAGTTAACTACTTGGTAGAAAACCAAAAAGGTAGAGTGCTTGCTAATCCGAGAATTATGATTACGTCCGGTCAAAAATCAACAATTGACTTGACTTCAGATTATATTTCAAAAGTAACAACTCAATATTTAGATAATGGTTCAACTGCCGGCTCATCACAGGTTCAAAAAGAATATGAAATTAACAACGATAACGGTATTAAAGTTGAGATTACTCCATTCATAAGTCCTGATGGTTATGTAACTCTTGACCTTAAACCAAATTATGCAACAATTGCATCTCAAGTTACTACTCCTAGTGAAGTTGAAAATGAGAGAGATATTGCAGCTACTTTATTACAAAGACGTAACTTAGACCTTAAAGGTATAAGAATTAAAGATGGTGAAACATTAGTTGTAGGTGGTATGATTCAAGAAACAGAAACTAAAAACGTTTCTAAGATTCCATTCTTAGGTGATTTGCCTGTGGTTGGTATGTTCTTTAGAAGTACAACAACAGGTAAAACTAAAGAAGAAATGGTTATGATGATTACTCCTCAAATCATTGTTGATACTGAAGACGCTGTAAGTGATGATACCTCTTTATAGAGGGTCATCGCCCAAACCGCATTTGATTGAATTTGAAATTATTTAAGCAAAGAAAAGTATTAAAAAGTAGATGAACGCACTAATTTTAAGATTAAAAAACAGCATAGATAAAAAGATACTGGAAAGTGTCGATAAGAATCTAATGGGATTGCATTTGTTTGTTCCGATTAGTGTTAAGGATAACTTTCTTTTCGTTGCGGTTTCAAAGGCATCAAATAAAGATGAAATCAATGCAATATTGAAAAAAACTTTTCCTCAATCTATCAAGTTTATGCTTGTAGGGGAAGACGATTTAAAAGAACTTTTGGCAGATATTGTTCCTGCCGAAAATATAAAGTCTTCTACAGAAGCTCCGCAAACTCCAACTTCCGGTGCAGCACCATCTGATGAAACTCCAAAAAACAAAGAAGCTCATGGCAAATTAGGTGAAATGCTTCTTGCAAAAGGTGTTGTTTCAGAAGTTCAATTGATGAAAGCCTTAGCGGAATCAAAACGTAAAAATGTGCCTATTGGTTCAATGTTGTTTGAAATGGGTTTAATTTCATTAGACCAATTGAAAACAGTTTTGCATGACCAAACTGGCTATGAAATTGCTTCTGCGGATCAATTGGTTGAGCAGAAAAAGTTTGTAAATATTTTGCCTGAAGATTTTATCAAGGCTAATTCTGTAATCCCTATATCTTCTGACGGTAAAACTCTTCTTTTAGGGGTTGTAAAACCACTAAAAATGGATGTTTTAAAAGAAATTATTTATTTGACAGGTCAAAATCCTAAACAGATTTTGATGACTCACTATGAGTTCCAAAGTGCGATAAATACGTTCTTCTCCGAACAAAAACGTCAAACGGATCAAATTATTGAACAAATTAAAGAAGAAACCGTTGATTCAGATGAAGAAGCAACTTTGTGGGAACAAGTTGATGCTGAACTTCAAGATTCAACCGGTTCAGTTGCAAAATTTGTTAACCAAATTATTACAAACGGTATTGATAACAAAGTTTCCGATATTCATATTGAACCAAGATTATCTGGTTATATCGTTAGATACAGAAAAGACGGTATGTTGCAGAAAGTATTGGATGTTCCGGCAAAAGTTGAAACATCCGTTATTGCTCGTTTCAAAGTTATGGCGAGAATGAACATTGCAGAAAATAGACGACCTCAGGATGGTACGTTCTCAATTTCTTATAATGGTTGTTCTTATGACTTCCGTATTAACACATTACCGGTTTCAGGAAAAGAAAAGGTTTGTATCCGTATCTTGGCACCTGCTGTTTCTCTTGCTTCTAATGATAAAGAGATTAAACTTGTTGGTGCTGTCGAATCAGATATTCAAAAAGTTAAGCAGATGGTATCTTGCCCGAACGGTATTATCTTAACATCAGGTCCTACCGGTTCAGGTAAAACAACAACTCTATATTCTGTATTGAAGAGTTTGAATGATGAGTCTGTAAACATTACGACGATTGAAGACCCGATAGAAATTAAGCTGGAAGGTATCAACCAGTCTCAAATTAACGCAAAAGCGGGTATCACATTCGCATCATGTATGAGAGCTATCTTACGTCAGGACCCTGATATTATTCTAGTCGGTGAAATTCGTGATTACGAAACTCTTGAAATTGCGATTTCAGCAGCGTTAACAGGGCACTTGGTATTAAGTACTGTCCACACAAACTCTGCGGCAGCTACCGTTACTCGTTTGATTGAAATGGGTGCAAAAGATTACTTAGTATCATCTACTTTGTCAGGTGTAATTGCTCAACGTCTTGTAAGAAGACTTTGTGATGATTGTAAAGAAGAATATCATTGCACAAGAGAAGAAGCAATGCTTGTTACTCATGACGAAGAAGAAATTAAAAAGATTATGGCAACTCCTATTTATAGAGCAAAGGGTTGCAACAAGTGTGGTTTCCAAGGCTATAAAGGACGTCTTGGGGTTTACGAAATCATGCAGATTACAAAAGAAATTAAAAAACTTATTGCACAAGGTGCTCACGATTTGGAAATTGAAGAAAGTGCAGTTGCAAATGGTATGACTACATTGCACAAATGTTGTTATAACCATATCCTAAAAGGCTGGACAACAATTGACGAATTCGTAAGAGTTCTTGGTATGGCAGGCGAATAGGGGAATTATGACAGTATATAATTATACAGCAATAAAAGATGGTACAAATGAACTTGTAAAAGGTAAAGTTGAGGCGGAGGATCTTCGAGAAGCCCGTGCTGCGGTTAGACGTTTAGGTTTTACTCCAACAAATATTGTTGAAGAACAATCTGTTAAAAAAGAGGAGAAGAAAAAGCCGACAGGTAAAATGCCGAAATTAGGTTTGGCAGAACAGATTGATTTCACTTCAACTCTTCAAATCTTGGCTGCTGCCGGTATTCCGATTATTGAATCTTTGCTGTTCATTGAAAATGATGCTGCGAAATTGAAAATTCGTCAGGTTGCGACAGAATTAAGACGACAAATTATGAACGGTGGTACTTTCGCCGGTACAGTTGCAAAGTATCCTGAACAGTTTGGTCAAGTTTATATCGGTTTGGTTAGAGCCGGTGAAGATTCCGGTGAATTGGAAAAAACTCTTGACCGTTTGTTAGAATTGTTGAACAAACAACAGGCGATTAAGTCAAAAGTTGTTGGTACTTTGATGTATCCGGTTTTCGTAATCTTATTGGCTGTATTTATCGTAATTGTCATGTTGGTATTCGTATTTCCGGTATTCAAAGAAATGTTTGATTCAATGGGTATGCAGTTGCCGTTTATTACAAGAGTTTTGATGAATATGGGCTTGTGGATGAAAAAGAATTGGTACGCAATCCCGATTGGTTTTGCTGCTGTTGGTGCATTTGTCAATTTCTTATTCCGTTGGAAGCCAAGTAAATGGAAGATTGATGATATTTCGTTAAAAATTCCAGTTTTGACTGATTTAATCCAGTTTTCAAACTTCGCTAACTTTATTGCCGTTATGCAAGTTGCGTATGATGCCGGTGTTCCGATTTTGGAATGTTTGTATCTTTCAAATATGACATTGACAAATCATACATTGGAAACAAGGGTTGAAGAAGCAACAGTTATGGTTCAACAAGGTCAACACCTTTCAGCGGCTTTGAGAAAGACACGTACAATGCCTAAGATGATTTTGTTCATGATTGCAACAGGTGAGCAATCAGGTCGTTTGGGTGATATGTTAGGGCAGGCAACAAACTATATTGATAAACAACTTGATACAATTATTGATATTATGACAAAAATGATTGAACCGATCATGTTGGTTGTAATCGGTACAATTGTATTGATTTTGGCTGCAGCTCTTTATTTGCCGTTGTTCGCATCATATATGGGTATGTAATCAAAATGATTAAAAATATAAAAAAGCGGAGTGGAAATTTCCACTCCGCCTTTTTATTTGTAATACTGAGGGAACTATCTCTTTCCACTATGGGAGAGGGTTTGACAATTACCCAGTTCACTTTTTCTTTTTTATTTCGACGAAAAAAGAAAAAGTAGAACCGAAAAAGA
>CALAWF010000141.1 GCA_937894665.1 uncultured bacterium
ATCAAAGTACTCCCATAACGGGATTCAAGACTTTTATGACAACAAAGTTGATCAAACAACCGGTACGGTTACAATGAGAGCAACTTTTCAAAATCCGGAAAATAAACTATTACATGGCGAATTTGTTACAATTAAAATCTTTGTAAATTCACCAATAAATGTTCCGGTCGTACCTGTTACAGCAGTTCAAGAAAATCAAGAAGGCAAATATGTTTATAAATTAGATTCTAATAATTTACCACAACTTACCTATATTAAAGTTCAGGGACAAAATGGTTCAAATTGGATAGTCAAAGAAGGACTAAAAAAAGGAGATAGAATTATCACAGAAGGACTTTTAAAAGTTACTCCAGGAGCAGAAGTCAAAATTATTTCTGCTAAAAATACGCATTCTAAAAACACAAAAATATCAAAACTCTCTTATAACAAATAAATAAGGATTAAAAATGTCAGACAAAATTCAAGGCAATTTATTTATAAATCGCCCTAAACTTGCTATTGTAATTTCGCTTGCAATTTTACTTGCAGGAATACTAATGTTAAAAACGCTACCACTAGAAGAGTATCCTTCAATTACTCCTCCGCAAGTTGTTGTTAGTGCAACATATACAGGGGCGAGTTCTGATGTTATAGAATCTACTGTTGCCGCCCCAATTGAATCACAATTAAATGGGGTTGAAAATATGATTTATATGTCTTCAACCTCACAAAACGGAACCTATAAATTAACTTTATTTTTTGAGGTTGGCTCGGATTCAGATATGGCAGTTGTCAATGTTCAAAATCAATTGCAATTAGTTACACCAAGATTACCTGAAGAAGTAAAACGTTACGGTTTATCAGTAAAAAAATCTACAGGTGGACCTGGATTGTTACTTATTTCTGTTAATTCACCCAATAACACTTATGACAATTTGTTTATCGCAAATTATTCAGATATTTATATCAAGGATGAATTGGCGAGAATTAAAGGGGTTGGTCAAGTTTCTGTTTTTGGTGCATCAGATTATTCAATGCGAATTTGGTTGAACGCTGATAAAATGACAAATTATGGTTTATCCCCAAGTGAAGTAACAGCAGCCATACAATCTCAAAACATCCAAACTCCAGCAGGAGATTTGGGCGTTGAACCCATGAAAAATAACCAAATGATAAAATTAACAATGAGAACTCGAGGAAGATTAGAAAACGTAAAAGATTTTGAAGAAATAATTATAAAATCTCTCCCTAATGGTTCTAATATAAGATTAAAAGATGTTGCACGGGTAGAACTTGGTGCTGAAAGTTATTCAAATTATTCAAGAATTAGTGGAAAAAATGCTTCTATTATTACAGTAAGTCAACTTCCGGAGGCAAACGCCATTGATTTATCAAATAGAATACAAGCTAAAATGAAAGAATTAAGCAAAACCTTCCCAAAGGATATTGATTACAAAATCCAACGAGATGAAACAGAATTTGTAAGAGAATCAATTCATGAAGTTATTTCTGCCGTATTGCTTGCTGTTTTACTTGTATCTATTGTTACTTATCTGTTTTTAGGAACAATCAGAGCCGCATTTATTCCTTTTTGTGCAATTCCTGTATCTTTAATCGGTGTCTTTATATTTATGAAATTTTTAGGTTTTTCTGTAAACTTATTGATTTTATTCGGACTAGTTTTAGCAGTTGGTTTGGTTGTAGATGATGCTATTGTTGTTTTAGAAAATACCCAACGACATATTCAAGAACATAAAACGCCGAAAGAATCAACAGAAATTACTATGAAAGAAGTATTTGGTGCGGTTTTAGCAACCTCTTTAGTTTTGATGGCGGTATTTGTACCTGTTTCGTTTATGGGTGGGATTACAGGGAGAATGTTTAGACAATTTGCTCTGTGCATAGCTTCTTCAATCGGATTATCAACACTAGTCGCTCTAACTCTATCACCTGCATTATGTGCAGCTATTTTAAAAGATGGTGAAGAAAAAGCAGATTTTAAATTTATACAAAATTTTGACATTTGGTTTGATAAACTTCGGGATAAATACGTAGAAAATACTAAAACCCTCATTCAAAATCCGACTTTAACTATTTTTAGCTATATATTTATCGTTCTTTTAACGGTTGGATTATTTTATATAGTACCCAAAGGCTTTCTTCCAACAGAAGATAGAGGGGCTGTATTTACACAAATTCAACTTCCTGATGGTTCAACCGCAACAAGAACGGATCAAGTTGCAAAGGATGTTGAGAATAAATTATTACAGATTCCAGGAATAAAAGATACATTGACTCTTGTAGGTTTGAATGGTGAAAATACAGCTTTCATTGTTTCCAATTTCAAACCCTGGTCTGAAAGACATGGAAAATCGGAATCTTTAAATGGAATAATGATGAATATCAATAAAACATTGGCAAATTATCCGAGTGCAACTGTTGCAACTTTTTCCCCGCCTGCTATTTCAGGTTTGGGAATGTTTGGAGGATTCGAATACCAATTATTGGACAAAGGTAATAGAACTCCGGCTCAAATATATGATGAAGCCTTAAAACTTATGTCTAATGTTAAAAAGAATCCGAATTTTGCAATGATTTATACCTCATATAGTGCAAATTTGCCCCAACTTATGATAGATGTGGATGTTGATAAAGCGTTAGCACAAGGTGTAAATATTGCTGATATTTATGATTCCATAAGTGCATATTATGCCAAATCATATGTAAATGATTTTAATAAATACGGTAGAGTTTATCGTGTTTATTTACAAGCTGATTCAGAATACAGGGAACAGTTGTCTGATTTAAAAAAAATATTTGTTAAAAATAAAAATGGACAGATGGTTCCTCTTACTTCTGTTATAAAAACAAAAAGTATCGTTGGTCCATATATGAGAACAAGATTCAATATGTACCCCGCAATAACAATAAACGGAAGTGCTAGAGGAAATATAAGTTCCGGTAAAGCAATTAAAACAATGGAAGAAATATCCGATAAAACACTTCCATCTGATATGGGATATGCTTGGTCAGGAACTTCATTACAAGAAAAAGAATCAAGTGGGCAAATAGGTGCGATTATAGCAATGTCCTTAATATTTGTATTTTTATTTTTGGTTGGACTATACGAAAGTTGGTTTTTACCAATTACAGTTTTGTTAGTAACTCCTATTGCCCTTGGTGGGGCATTATTTTTCCAGTATTTATTTGGTTTTGCTTTAGATATTTATTCCCAAATTGGACTTGTAATGCTCCTCGGATTGAGTACAAAACAAGCAATCTTAATCATAGAATTTGCAAAAGGTGCGACTGAAATAGGGGAAACAATAATTGATTCCGCTTTACTTGCAGCGAAATTAAGATTTAGAGCGGTTATGATGACAAATATTGCATTTATACTCGGACTTTTGCCTTTAGTTTTTGCATCAGGAGCAGGAGCAGCCTCTCGACACTCTGTCGGGATGACTGTTTTAGGTGGAATGATTGCAGTTGCTTTTGTAGGCACATTTTTAGTTCCGGCATTCTATGTTCATATTGCAGAATTCAAAATAAAACTTTCAGAATTTATTAAGACAATGTGGAGGGTTAAATGAAAAAACTTTTAATCGTATTATTGACTTTGTTTTGTCAAATTGAAGCATATTCTCTCGAACTTGGGAATAAAATAAATTCTGAAGAATATCCTAATTCTGAAATGGTTATGCCGACTGAAAAATCCAAATCAGATATTATAATTTCAGGTTCGGTTGAAAAAAATATTGAAATGTCTTTAGATAATTGTATTTGGCTTGCTCTTGGAAATAATCCTCAAATAAGTGCCGCTTTTCAAGATATATTAGCAGCAGATGCAAGAATAAAACAAGTTTGGTCAAACTTTTTCCCTTCATTTTCTTGGCAAACCAGTTATACACATTTAAAACAACTTCAATTATCAGATGCTTTAAATACGAATTTGCAGTTTAATTACTATTTGGCTGGGCAAGTAACTTTGCAACAAATGTTATATGACTTTGGAGTTACGCAAAATCAGGCTACTATTAGAAGAATGAATTATCAATCCTATAAAAAGACTTTTGAATCAGTAGTAAATGATGTAATCTATCAAACAAAAGATGCCTATTACAATGTTTTATATGCCTACGAAAATCAAAGAGTTGCACAAGATACTGTAAATAAATATCAAATGTTTTATAATCAGGCAAAAGCATTTTATAAATCCGGAATGAATCCAAAAGTAGATGTAACAATAGCAGAAACAAATCTTAGTAATGCAAAGTTAAAGCTGATTCAAGCAGATAGTGCAGTTAGCTTAGCAATTGCTAAACTGAATAATGTAATGGGTGTTCCATATATCGAAAAATATTCTGTTATTGATAAATTAGAATATGCACCTCTAAATCTGAGCTTTGAAAATTTGATTGATATAGCAAGAGATGCCCGTCCAGAACTTAAACTTGCAGAACTGAAAGTAGAACAAGCAAATCAAACTGTTAAACTTGCCCGAAAGTCGTTTTATCCTACACTTTCATTTGAAACCCAATATCAAAAAGGTGGTAAAACATGGTGGTCAAATGATGGTTATAATATCGGAGGATATTATAACCATCATTTGACCACCATG
>CALAWF010000142.1 GCA_937894665.1 uncultured bacterium
ATCCTCCGCAAAAGTGCAAAAAGTGACGCAATTTAGGGCTTTTTTCTGCGGAAGATAGTTTTTTGCACTTCCGCAGGCAATAAAAAAGTGACGCAATTTAGGGCTTTTTTCTGCGGAGGATACCTTCCGCATATCCTCCGCACATCTTCCGCAACCTCCGCAAAAATGGAAAAAAAAGTAATTGTGGTAGAATGTAGCATTTTATATCCTCCGCACATCCTCCGCACATCTTCCGCAAAAAAAAGAGAGGGAAAATCCCTCTCCTTGAAAAAAATATGGTGTGCTGTTGTTACTTGTAGCCCCACTTTTTGGTTGGCAGGAAATACTCGGTCGTCTTGCTACGCTTGTCTACGATACGTTTTTCGATGCCCAGCTTTGTGAATACTTTGCCCACTGTGCAAGCCTTGCACTGTCTGAGTTCGGCAGCCTTGATAAATTGGCTGGCGGTCTGCCAGTCCTCTCCAAGCTTGTAGCCTTCTTCCGGTGTGCGGAGATACCGGAGAGCATCCAGCACTTCGACTTCATCTTTCATTGGCTTGGTAAAGCGGTTGTTGCGTTCGTCCAGAGCCTGACGTTCCTCGGTTGTGAGGCGGAAGCAGTTGGCATATGTCTTGCCATGAGAAATTGCGTTGTCCACTAAGTCTGACACCTGCACCCAGAGTTGCAGAGCGTTAAACGGCTTAATCTGACTGTCATAGTCAATCACGATGTTAGGCTTGATAGGCACGGTGGCGAAACGTCTATTTCCAGTCTGGTCGATAAGGAACTCGCTGTCATTGACAGTGCCGACAAATGATGTGCGGCGTGGGAAGTTGACAAAATCACGGGCATAAGGCAGACGGTATTCATCGGTTGCTTTCGTCAAAAATGCCTTTACCTTGTCAATATCCTTTTTCATTGTTGAGCCGATTTCGCCCAACTCGCAAATCCACTTAGATGTGGCAGCTTTTACACTGTCTGTGTCTGAGGGGTCAATTGTGATAGCTTCACCGAATACGGACGGCATGAGAGCCAATTTCTCGAAAAATCGGGTTTTACCGATACCCTGCCCTCCTTGGAACACAAGCACAATATCAAGGCTAAATGGGTGGTTGATGTCGTTATGTAGTCCGCAGTACGCTTGCATGAGCCACTTTTTGATGAGGATTCTGGAGAGTTTATCCTTTTCATCAATTTGAAAAATGTTATATATCTGCTCGATGCGGTCAATGCCGTCCCAACCACTTTCACGCTCGCCAGTTTCTCCGGCGGCAATCTCATATTCAATTGCATCGAGGACTGGATTGTATACGTTGTTGGCAGCTGTCCAGTAAACGTAATCCGCAACAGTGTCTTTTGTTGCTCCGGAGTAGATTTGCTCCAACTCGGATTTTAAGCGAATAGGCACAATGTTGTTGATGTGTTCCGCATTCTCACCAGAAAATCCGATAAACTCAAAACTGTGTGTGATTTCATTGTTACGTGCTGCATAATGATTTTCACTGAGATATTGCTTGAAAAGGTCAATCGTCAGACGCTCCTTCTTCTGTGTTTTTTGGTTTTCATTGGTGGCAGGTCTGACAGGCTGTTTCCACTTCTGGGGTGCAGGTGCAGGAGCATAAAACTTGCCTTGCTGTCCAGCAATCGCCTTATTGATTGTATCTCTGCGATAATCAGTGCGTTCCCATTTTTGAGGACGGTGCAGAGCAGACCTGCGGAAAGCAACGTCTATCTTTTGGGGGTCGCCTTGCAGATAAAACGCCAGCATTCCGCACAACGCCAAATCAGCTTCACTCTGGCTGTTGTAGCCTTCGCAGTTGCCTTCATCGTATAATCTAATAAATTTTGCACCGTTTCCAGCTTTTCTTGCAACGTCCAGCATGGTGTCTATATCGTTGTCAGAGGGTGCTGGTAGCGTCTGCTGTGCAGGCATCTGAGGTGTCTGTGAGGGCTTTCCCCTCTCCTCTGTGTCTTTCCCCATATAGTTGTGCAGGAAGATGTGTAACGTCTCGGTCTGGTCGGTGATTCTGCCCCAGCCTTTTTTCCCAGTGAAAGTGAAATATCGGTTAGTTGCTCCGGCAACATAACATTCAATGTCTTTTTTTGAATTTTTTTTGTAATACTCGTTGTTCCAAGGCAAAAATTCTTCACTTCTGACAGCAAAAATGATGTGATAGCCTTTACCGCTGGGAGATTCCTCGTGGTAAGCTCCCTTGAACAGGTCAAGGATTTCCTTGGCAAGAGGGTTGCTGTCCTGCCCCTCTGTGTGTACATCAATGTCTACGT
>CALAWF010000143.1 GCA_937894665.1 uncultured bacterium
TTTTCAGCTTATTATTTTCATCAAAATAATAGTTGTGTGCATGTTCTCCAAATTCTCCAAGGTCTTCTTCAACTGGATGCCCATGCCCGTTATTACTGATCTGCAAAAACTGATTTCCGTTTTCATCATAATAATTTCGATTAACGCCGCCTTTTGCATTCACAATTTGCGTAATAGAATTTGGTTTATCCTGCAAGGTCGTTTTCTCAACGATTTTGACTTCTTCTCCAGAAGCGGTATAAACGACTTCATCAAGAATCTTTCCATTTTCATCAAAATGAAGAGCAGAAAGCACTCGTTCGATAACTTCTTTTGCTTTTTTAGCACGTTCTGCTTGTTCACTGGCACTGTACTTTGATTTGTACTTGCCTTTTTTCTTCTTTTTTATTATACCATCTTTCTGTGTATCTGTCAACAAAATTGCATCTGATTTTCCACTTCCAGAATCGGCGTTCAACCGCCTCTTTATCGTCGCCAAATCCTCGACCACCGGCATAACGGTACATCTGCACCAAGGGTGCATCGGTGGGAAATTCAAGCCGGCATTCCGTTTGCTGATTTCAAATGTCTGTCCACTCAACGCACGGCAAGTTTCACAGGTGCGGTGGTCTTCTACACAGAGATATTCATAATGCGTATAAGCTGCATTCCGTTCAAATGGTCGAATTTTCGCTTCATTGGATAAGTACGTATCTTCTGTAAAAACCAGCCGTTCTGCTTGCTTCTGCGATGTATTTTCAAACTTCTGCTGCAAGATTCTTGACATGGTCCTATAATCTTCACCACGAATCAGACCGTTTGCAATCTCGTTTTGTAAAGTCTGTGCTAAGGCTTCTCGGTTTGCCCAAATCCGTTCAGAAAAATCTTTGCCATTACACCAAGGATTTCCAATCACAACTTGCAGCATCTCGCTATCAATCCGGTAAAAATTCGTCCCGAATCCCAACTTCTCCGCTGCATAGTTTGCATATTTCAACACCTGTTTCTCAAAGTGTTCTCGAAATTTCGTTTGCTCAATCGCTCCGATTTTCAACTGCTGCAACACGCTGGAAGTTTGTAAGCCTTCCAAGCGGTTCAGTTTGTAAATGCTTTCCCGAACGGGGAGCAGTTCGGCAAACTCTGGATATTGCTTTGCAAATTCATCCATGTTTTGCAGCAGCAGTTGCTTGTCTGCATCCGGTAATTCTAGCAGCAATGTTCGGAAGGCAATCACATTCTCTTCACCATATTTTGCATAGTACGCTGCGATTTCTTTGTCCAGTGCTGCATATTCCTGTTCATAGTATTTTGATAACTCCGAGAAGAGCTGCTTTTCGTCTTTGCTTAAAGAGGCATCCAATTCTTGCAGCCGCTTGCTCCAGTAGGTATCACTCTGCATCGCCTGTCACCCGCTCCGCCTGTAACGCATCCGCCGCCTCACCGCCGTTCTCCAAGTCGATTTTCTCCAGTTCTTTCTTCGGGTCATCGACGGCAGAAATGACAGAAAGCTGTGTTTCTTTGGAAGTCACGCCTGCCATTTGAGCGGCGGTCTGTACCTCTTCGAGCAAGTTCTTTGGTGCGTTCTGCGTGAATTGATAGGTGATACCCAGATACGCATCCGCTGCCATTTTCGTTGCCGGATGGCTTGCAATCAGTTTCCATCGCTGATTCATGCCGGAAGAAAATTTCCGTGCTTTGTTTGCCGCTTGATTTTTCATCGGTTGTAGCTTGTACGCAAGTGCTGTTCCGGAGCTGCTGCCGAAGCTTTCATCGGAAATATTCGCCACCATAGATTGCATAAAAATTTGGTCTTCCAAGCGGTCTAGCAAATTCTCCTGCGTTGCATCGGCAGA
>CALAWF010000144.1 GCA_937894665.1 uncultured bacterium
GATGGTGTTGATGTGATTTCTGATGCTATAGATATAAATTCTTTAGAATATGATTGCTGGATGGGGATTTTAGATAACCCTTATGTATTGAAAACGGCTGTCGAAAATATTCCATTCCCAGATAAATATTTAGAGGTTTCTCAAAATTTAATTAGCAATTTTGACAAAAATTATTTAAAAAATAGTGAAAATATAAAGGTCGGAATTGCTTATCATGGGGATATGAGTGCAAATTATTTTGGACGAGATTTAAGTATTGATAAATTTAAACCACTATTGGAGCTTTCCAATTGTGATTTTTACTCTTTTCAATATGAAGACGAAGAGAATATTGAAGGGGTTATTTCATTGGGCAAAACTTTTGATAATTTTACTGATACAGCAATGGCTCTGAAAAATATGGATTTGATTATTACAACAGATAATGTAATTCTAAATCTTGCAGGAGCGTTAGGAGTTAAAACATTTGCTCTTTTTAATAAACAAACTAATTATCGTTGGTTTAAACTAAAAGGTGAAAATGTTGGATGGTATGATTCTTGTACTCCATTTCAAGTTGAATTTCAAGATGATTGGTCGCCTGTTTTTGCAAAACTTGTAGATATTTTGAAAAATTATAAAAAATAATTGAGGTGTTATGCTTAATTTTAGATACATAAAAGCAGATGATAAAGAGTTTTATATGAACTCCGTAAAAGATTTTTATAATTCGGAAGCTGCATTGCATTCTATTCCAGATGAAAATATAGAAAAGACATTTGACCTTGCGATTGCGATAAAGGACTCTCCTTTTATTGAGCTTTATATAATCGAGCAAGATGGAGTGAGAGTAGGTTACGCCCTTTTGCTTATAACATACTCACAGGAAGCCGGAGGTAAGGCTGTTTGGCTAGATGAATTATATATTTTACCCAAGTTTCAAGGTCAAGGAATAGGTGGAACTTTTTTAGAATATCTTAAGTCTAATTATGATGTTCCAAGATTAAGACTTGAATATGCTCCGGTAAATAAATTCGCCTGTGAAATATATAAAAAACACGGGTTCAAACCTCTTGAATATAAACAGATGATTTATGGAAATTAATAATTCGCTATTGACTGATAGTTACTCTAATGTAGTATTCTACTAAAAAAGGAGAATGAAATATATGAAAAAAGTAATGATAGTAACTGGTGCTGGACAAATTAGTATGGCGATAGCCCGTAGGGTTGGCCAAGATAAAAAAATTTATTCTTGGGGATTGGAATATTGAGAATGCTAATAAAATTTCTGAAATA
>CALAWF010000145.1 GCA_937894665.1 uncultured bacterium
AACCCCTTATAAATCTTAAACGCATTCGTCATACTGAGCGTAGCGAAGTATCTCTTGTAGAGGAAAAAGGAAGAAAGGAATAGGGAAATAAGGTCATTAAAAGTCTATACGGGTACGTCATTCTGAGGGATAAACTGTTGAATTAGTAAGATTATTTAGCAAATTTACCCGAAGAATCTCCTTAAAATTTTACCCTCTCCTTGAGGAGAGGGTAAGGGTGAGGTGGCATACTAAACAAATAAGTTTAACTTTGTGAAATTGCGTGCAGTATAGCTGGGGATAGGGAGAGGGGTTGAACTAAACTTGTTCGGCAAGAGATCCTTCGCTTTGCTCAGGATGACGGTTGCGTTAAGTTGTTACTCATCTTTCTCAATTGTAACAAAATGTAAACCCTCTATGCAAAAGTCTGAAACCCAGTTATAATGCCTGATATGATATGATATGATGTGAGGGACAGTGTACACCGATTAGTAAAATCTTTATAATTTACTTATGAAGATTATGAAATACAGAGCATTTACACTTGCAGAAGTCCTTATCACACTTGGAATAATCGGTGTTGTTGCTGCAATTACATTGCCGAACTTAATGGCTGCATATAAAGCGAGAGTTTTAAGAAGTCAGTTTATGAAGTCTTATTCTCTTATCCAACAAGCATATAAAATGATGGAAGCTGATGGTCAAGCAACGTACCCAAGCTATTATGATAGAATGAGTAACGGCACACAGTTTTCAGGAATTTTTAAGCGTTATTTTACAGGGGTAACAGCCTGTTCATATCGAAAAAATGCCCCATGTTTTAATGATACAGTGAGTCCTTATAAATCATTAGATGGTGGAACTAAGGCTTCATCTCATTATTTTGATGATGGACAATTTGCTTTAAAGGATGGAACATTATTAATGATGGAAAATCCTTCAGGGGTAACTGGTATAATACAAGTTTGGGTTTCAGTAGATATAAACGGAATTAAAGGACAACCAAATCGGTTGGGTGTTGATGTTTTTACTTTTGAATTAACTGATGATGGTTTCAAGGCAATGGGTGAAGAGGGAACAAAGTTTGTTGGGGATAATTATTGTTCACTTTCTGGAAAGGGATACCAAAATGGTATGTCTTGTGCTAATAAGGCTAAAAATGACCCAGATTATTTTAAACGTATAACACGAGTTATTAAGTAAATAAGGTTGGGCTAAATCCAATCATTAGTTTTCAGGTTTCTATTGCTATATAAGGGTTTGAGGTAATTTGCCTCAAACCCTTTATTTATGCAATGTTCAAGAATTATTAAAAATTTACTTGACGACTAAAACTCTTGTCTAATCAAACTTACAGGTCTTTAAAATTTTTAAAAATTCCCTCTTGTAAAAAATTATTAAGAAAAGTGAAAAATTTTTCCATAAAACATGCTAAATTAGCTTGACTATGAATATTGATGTAATAAGATGAGAGAACATGCAAAAGTAAGTTGGGCGAAGTGTGCCTAAATCTCGGAAGTTTGATTATAAGTGAATTTCGCCAACAATGACAGAACATTAAAAATTGCAGACATTTACCATTTTCGGTAGAGGGTTTACAGCCTTAAGTTAGAAAAAGTTTTTATAGTACGTACACCATTTTAAAATGAGGTGAATTGATGTCTAAGACAAAATATGCAAAAAGAGTAACGCCAATGGGTATTCCTCATACTCGTTTGGATGATTTACCAGACCTTATTGAAGTGCAAAAAAAATCGTTTGAATGGTTCTTAAAAGAAGGTTTGAAAGAAGAATTACTTTCATTCTCTCCTATTAAAGACTATACAGGCAGATTGGAATTACACTTCTTACCAAACTATACTTTCGACAATGCGAAGTATACAGTTGAAGAAGCAAGAATTCATGACGCAACTTATGCAAAACAATTGCGTGTAATGATTAGACTTGTTAACCGTGATAGCGGTGAAATTAAAGAACAAGAAGTTTATATCGGTGATATTCCGACAATGACTGACAAAGGTACATTCATTGTAAACGGTGCAGAACGTGTTATCGTATCACAAATCGTTCGTTCTCCGGGTGTTTACTTCAAATGCGACCCATCTCCAACAGGAAAACGTTTGTATAACGCAACTATGATTCCTAACAGAGGTGCTTGGTTAAAAATCGAAACAGATTCTAACGATGTTATCCACGTTAAAATCGATAAAAATAGAAAAATCTTGGCTACAACATTGTTGAAAGCTATGGGTATTACAGTTTCTGAAATGGAATCAAAATTCACTCACTTTGAATTTTTGAAAAAAACTTTGGAAAAAGACCCGACTGAAACAACTGATGAAGCTTTAGTTGAATTATACAAAAAATTAAGACCTGGTGATCCTGCTTCTCCACAAGGCGGACGTCAAATCTTGGAATCAAGATTCTTTGATGAAAAGAAATACGATATTGGTCGTGTTGGTCGTTATAAATTAAACAAAAAATTAAACTTAAATATTCCTAAGAATCAAAGAACATTAACAGTTGAAGATATTGTTTCTACAATTGAATACTTAATCAACTTAACTTATGACGAAGGTCAATTGGATGATATTGACCACTTAGGAAACAGAAGAATCCGTTCAGTTGGTGAACTTCTTCAAAACCAATTCAGAGTAGGTTTATCAAGAATCGAAAGAATTGTTAAAGAAAGAATGACACTTCAGGATTCTGAAACATTAACACCATTGAACTTGTTGAACACAAAACCGTTGGTTGCTTCATTGAAAGAATTCTTCGGTTCTTCTCAGTTATCACAGTTCATGGACCAAACTAACCCACTTGCTGAATTGACTCACAAAAGACGTATTTCAGCATTAGGACCTGGTGGTTTGCAAAGAGAAAGAGCTGGTTTTGCAGTTCGTGATATTCACCCTTCTCACTACGGACGTATTTGTCCGATTGAAACTCCGGAAGGTCCAAATGCTGGTTTGATTGGTTCATTAGCTACACACGCTAAAGTTAACGATTATGGATTTGTTGAATCTCCATTCTTCGTTGTTAAAGATGGTGTTGTAACAGATGAAGTTGTTTATATGACAGCTGATGCCGATGAAAACTATCGTTGTGCTCCGGCTGACGTTAAATTAACAAAAGACAGAAAATTCGTTGAAAAAGTTGTACCTGCAAGATACAGATCTGAATTCATTATGTGTGAAGCTTCAAAAATCGACTTTGTCGGTGTTTGCCCAATTCAGATTATCTCAGTTGCAACATCAATGATTCCGTTCATTGAACACGATGATGCTAACCGTGCATTGATGGGTTCTAACATGCAACGTCAAGCAGTACCTCTATTGATTACTGAAAGACCAAGAGTTGGTACAGGTCTTGAATCTCGTGTTGCTAAAGACTCTGGTATGGTTATCGTTGCAGATGTTGACGGTACTGTTGAAAGAGTTGTTGGTGAAGAAATCGTTATTCGTGATACTCACGGAAAGCCACATATTTATACTCTTATGAAATATGTAAGATCTAACCAAGATACTTGTATCAACCAAAAACCAATCGTTCACGAAGGCGACAAGGTTAAAGCAGGTGATGTAATCGCTGATGGTGCTTCAACTTGTGGCGGTGAACTTTCATTAGGTAAAAACATTTTGGTTGCTTATATGCCTTGGGAAGGTTATAACTTCGAAGATGCTATCTTACTTTCAGAAAGATGCGTTCACGATGACATCTTCACTTCATTACACATTGAAAAATTAGAAATTGAAGCTAGACAAACTAAATTAGGACCTGAAGAAATTACTCGTGAAATTCCTAACGTTTCAGAAGATGCTTTGAGACACTTGGATGAACGCGGTATTGTTCGTATCGGTGCTAGAGTTTATGCTGATGATATTCTAGTTGGTAAAGTTACACCGAAAGGTGAATCAGAACATCCACCGGAAGAAAAATTGTTGAGAGCAATCTTCGCTGAAAAAGCAAGAGATGTTAAAGACAATTCTCTTCGTGTACCTCACGGTGAAGGTGGTAGAGTTCTCGACGTTAAAGTATTTGACAGAGAAAAAGGTGATGAATTACCACCAGG
>CALAWF010000146.1 GCA_937894665.1 uncultured bacterium
CTTTTTACTACACAAATTTTGTCAGGAGCAAGCTCTGTTGATTTACCATCCGAACAAGAAACTTCTTTATTTGGTAAATCTACACCATTTATATCAATCAATCCAACACATTCCATATGGTTTGAAATCCAGTCTTCATTCAATATTTCGCCCAATTCTATATGACAATTTCCTGTTACATATGGACTAACCATTATTAAAACACCATCTTGAGTTTGATATGCCTGTCCCCATTGAATAAATTGAGAAGATGTCCATTTGGAACTTGACGGATATATTACATATGGATTATTATTTTTATCTTTTTTTATGTATGAAGACCAACCCAAATATCTATGACCTTTTATAGTTCCATTAAAAAAGCCACAAAATGAAGTAGAGGTATTAGGATCATCATATGGAGGATTACTACTATTACAGCCTCTATTCAAATCCGAATAATCGTAACCATATTGGGTTTTAGCTAATTTCCCAGCTTGATTTAAAATAGAAATAGTTTTCTTAAACTTGTTCTTTGAAATGGTCATTTCTTGATTTCCAACAAGTGTAGGAATTGTAATTGCAGCAATTACACCTATTATCCCAACAATTATAAGAACCTCTGCAAGTGTAAAGCCCCTTAAGTTATTCAATTTCTTCATAGAAACTCCTTCATAATATTTAATATTTATAACTCCAATGAGTTATTTTGTTAACATATTATTAACAAAATAACATTAAATCTACAAAGTGTCAATTATTAGATAATTAAATTACAATAAACACATGGGCATAAATATAGATATTGACTCTAAAACAGATTTTAATGAAGTTATTAGGCTATTATTGTACCGAAACAAAATTACGATAGCTGAACTAGCTCGCAGAATGTCAGAATTATCTGGAAAAACATACACTAGATTTAATCTTCGTGCGAAATTAGAAAATAATCGAATTCGGTTTAATGAAGCCCTATTAATTTTTGAAATTTTAGGATATAAATTTGATTTAATTGAATTACATTAAAAGGTTCGCTAATATAGCGAACCTTTTTTATCCTTGCAATTGTTTATACAAATCAATTTGTTTTTGAGTTAATTTGGCAGGTAATACGATTTTTATTTTTGCATTCAAATTACCGTATCCTCCGGCTTTTTTAGGTAATCCTAAGTTTTTAAGTCTTAGCATTTTTCCGCTTGAGGTCATTGGAGGGATTTTAATCCCAATATTTCCGTGCAAGGTTCGGATTTCTTTTTGACAACCTAAAACGGCTTCCGGCGGAGTAATTTCGATTTCTTTAGTCAAATCAGAACCTTTGATTTCGTATTCAGAATCTTTTGGAGAAATTATCAAATACAAATCACCTTTTTGACCGTAAGCATCTGCTTTGCCTTCGCCTTTAAGTCTTACTTTTTGCCCTTCTTTTATTTCTTTTGGAAGTCTTACTTTTATAGATTTTGTTTCATTAATAATTCCTGTACTTCCGCAAGCAGAACAGTAACCACCATTTGGAGGGCATTGAGTGCATTTTCTCATATCATTGAATTTTACGGTGATAGGCTCAGATGAGAACAAATCCTTTGCAGTTACATTCAAGGTTTTTGTTATATCCAAGTCTTCTTTAGGTGTGCTTTGAGTTCTTGTTCTGGAACCTCTTGAACCTGCACTTCCGTAACTTCTTCTTGTATAACCTTGTTGAGCCGCACCCAAGTCGCCAAAGTCAAAACCGGAGAATCCTCCTCTTGCACCTCCAGCGGCAGCTCCACCCATCATATCGCCAAACAATGAGCTAAAGAAATCAGAGAATCCGCCCATATCTTGACCATTGAAGTTAAATTGTTGATAAGCTCCACCTTGACCACCGCCAAAGTTAAAGTTTTCAAATCCAGGAGGTGGAGTATAATCTGCTCCGCCTTGCCAATTTGCACCCAAGCTATCATATCTTTGACGTTTTTGTTTATCGCCAAGAACTTCATAGGCTTCGTTTATCTCTTTAAATTTTTCTTCTGCTTCTTTTGTTTTATTTACATCCGGGTGATATTTACGAGCAAGTTTTCTGTAAGCAGATTTTATTTCTGCTTCGGTAGCTTCTCTTTTTACTCCCAGAGTTTCGTAGTAATCTTTATATTTCATAATCAAATCTCCTATTATAATGATAATATAAAATAGGAGATTTTTCGTTATTTTTAATTATTTTTTAATGATATTTTTATAATGATTTAAGTTTATCACTCATTTCTGAAATATCTTTTGACAAATTCTTTATGAAATTCTTATCTTCCAAGGCTTTCAATATTTTAGCTTTGTTACCCATTGCAATAGGTCTTTTGTTCTCAATCATCATTGTAGGATGAAGCATTGCAACTTCTAAAAGATGACTTGCTTTGTTCTTTTCGTCTTGGGAAATTGACAAAACTAAAGAACGGCAATATAAATTTTTATCTGTATTCTGCATAGGAACATTTATTTCCCGATAATAAGAGTTATCAAGGATTTCTCTTCCTGCACGGTCTTTAATTGTCTTGACCAAAATTTCTAACTTTTCTTGAAAATTCACTGGTTTAAGCCTTATTATTTTTGCTTTATTTGTTTTTATCTTCAGTAATTTTATCATATTTTTCCTTATTCGTCTATCCTACATATGCAATATTTAAAGGTTCTAAATGAGGTACAAAATTTACCATTTTTGCATCTTGATCTGCAACATCAGCCTCGTGAATTTCTCGCATATAATCTTTAGATAATTTTGGATTAAATCCATTTGGAAGTTTTGGTTGAGATGTTTTAACGCCAAGTTCTCCATCTCGGTAGTAATCATAAACCTTTGAACCGTATTTATCATATTGTTTTGCTTCTTCAGGAGCTAAACCTTTCAATGCGGACACGTATTCTTGGCTTGCGGGAGTTAATGTTAATTTTTCTTGAAGAGCGTCATATTTTACATGTTCCCATTCTCCAAACGGACCGGTTCCACGAACTTGAATTTCTCCATATGTACCATCTTTAAATACAACATTAATTTGTCCTGTTGTATAACCTCCAGATTTAATTGCATCTTTAGCGGATTTTGGAAGATTTTCCAATCCGTATTTTGCAAGGTCAATATTTTCTGAACAACTGATTATATCAAATTTTTCACCTGTTGCAAGTTGAAATCTTTCAAACTGCCTGATTTGATTATCCGAAAAATATGCAATACCGTCTTTGCCCTTGTAATTGTTTACATCACCAAGTCTTAGAGGTTCAATATTCGGATTATTTTTCAATTCTTCTATCAAATCTTTTCTCATGCCAGATTTTTCTAGTTTTTCAATGGTTGTAACTTTTCTATTCAAAGCGTCTTTCATGCCTGATAGAAGGAATTTATTAACAACCGGCTCAGACTGTTTTTCTGCCAAGGCACATTTGATTGCGTGTGAATATTTATCTGCAACAACTTGTTCTGTTGGAGATAGAGTTTCATTGTTAAATAATTTTTTAATAATAGATTTTTCCGATTTTGTTAAGGCTTTACCTTCAAAAGCAAAGTTTTCAATGGTTTCAGCAACATCCTTTTTGGTCAAGTTTGGAAGTTGAATTCTTCCGCCAATTGCATCTTGGATGTATTTACTTGCTTGTTTATCTGTTGAAACATTTTGATTTAATTTTTTCATCCATTTGCAAACTTTTGAATAAACAGAGTTTGCACCTTTTGAACGGACTTCCATTTTAAATCCTGAAAAGACTTTATCCAATTGAGCTTTTGCACTCGGAAGAGCTTTTTCGTAACTTTCACTCAAACGAAGTGCAACATTCCCGATTTCAGCCTGATGAGTAATATCTCCGGTTTTAATTGCATCTGAAGTAACTTCAAACGCCGGTCTATTGAGGGATTGAGTTTGAACATTGACAGGAATTGTAATATCCGGTTTAACTCTATATTTACGAATACCTGCTTCTGCTAATTTCTCCGCAGTATTTTCAGCTTGTGGCAAAGATAATAACTTTCCAACTTTTAAATTAGGCTTAGTTACAACTTCTGTAACAGGCTTACTTTCAACAATTGCTTTTGCTGCTCCTTGAAGCATTTTTGACAAAATACGCATATTAATTTTCCTTATTTTATCCCCTGTATATTTATAAAGTATTTTTGTTTACGAAAATTGCCTAAAAAAAGAAAAAGGTATTACAAATTGTAATACCTCTTATATTATTCCATGTGTAAATGTGGTTAAAAACTACTTAAGGCTAACTTTTACAGCAGGTCCTTTTTGAGCGATTTCAACTTTGTTTTCTCTAGCTAACCAGCCTAAACCTAAATCTGCAAAGTTTCCTTTTAAATCTAATTCTTTTTTCATTTTAGCAAAAGAAGTTGTACCGTTTTGGTGCAAATAGTTATAAATTTCTCCTGCTGAAAATCCGATTTGTTCTTCTAATGTTAAGTTAATTTTTTTTGATGCCATGATTTCTTCCTCCTGATTTATTGTAGTCATCACACTTTTTCGATACATTGATAATAGTTTATTTTAATATTTAAAACATCATTTCAATTACGTAGTTTGGCATATTATTTTATGGTAAAATACTACATAAGGAGTATTGAATTTGATTATCGAGGGGAGTATAGAAACAAACAAAACAGACTTGCTGGTTGAGAAATATACCGGTCTGTTAAATAATGGTATTCCTGCTTCTACAGTTTTAGTATTGGTTCAAAACTCCACATTAAAAAACAACTTTATTGAAAAAACTTATTCAAAATTAACAATTGATTGTGTTGAAAAATTACAGGTTCATTCGTTCTTTTCTTTGGTTTACAACACTATAAACGACAATTGGGCATTTCTTGAAGACAGAAATATTTTTGACAACCCTGTTATACTTCCCAACCTTGCAGGGCTGGAAGTTTCGCAGTTCTTACTAAAAGATATTTTAAAAGAAGTTCAGTTTAGAGGTTACAATTCCAGAATGTCTTTATTGCAACAAATTTTTAGACGTTATTCCCTTATTGTGCAAAATAATCTTTCACAAAGCGAAATTGATAAAAGAGCCAAGATTTTGAAAGAAGGATTTTCGGATGAAGCCTCTCTTGCAATAAAAAAACTTTTGAAAAAAACACTTGAACTCCGAGATTTTGACTATTTGCGACAATGTTTAATGTTCAATTTCGTATATAAAAATACTGATTACTTTAAAAATATTAAATATTTGATAGTTGATGATGCGGATGAATGCACACCTATTTGTATTGATTTTATTGAGTATTTGTCTAAACAGTTGAAAGATTATTTTATTACAATTGATCCCCTAGGTTCTTCTCGTTGCGGGTATTTGAGTGCAGACAAAAACAATTATAAAAAATTGAAGAGTATTTTTAACAATGACGCTATTGTAATTCCGTCAGACTCTAAAATGCTCCAAGATTCTCAAACCCTTTACGAAAATATTTTTAACGGGAAAGTTGATACCTTGCACAATTTTACCTTTGAATCTCTTTCAAAGCGGTCAGAAATCATAGAAAGTGCAATCAAAAAAATTAAAACTCTTTTTGATAAAAAAGTTTCCCCTTCTGAAATCTCAATAATTACTCCAATTGTTGATGAAATGTTAAAGTTTACCCTCAAAGAGAATTTGCCCAATAATATAAATTTGCGTTACCTTTCAGGGAGTGAAAAACTAATCCAAAATAGGCTTGTTCTTGCTGTAATTACCGTACTGAAACTAAATACAAATCTCAAAAAAACTTTATCGGAATTTGATATTCGAGTTATTATATCAGAATTTTTGCATATTCCGCTTAAATATTGCGAAGAAATTTTAGAAAACTTTCAAAATCAAAAAATTCTTATCCCGTTTGATTTTGAGGACGAGGATTACAACAAAAAATATAATGAATTTTTGCATTTGATTGACGAATTGGCAAATAGTGAAGAAAAGTTGTCTGAACAAATTATCAAGATTTACAATCAACTTTTCACCTTTGATTTTTTGAACAAACAAGAAATCAACAAATTTAACTTTTTCCTAAAACAAATTACTGATTTTGAAAATGTTTTTGGAAAAGGTTTCAAGTCCAGAAAATCCGATATTATTTTGCAGGTTGAAAACTCAATTATTTCTGAAAATCCGTATTCAGTTCTTGAAATTGCAAAAAATGACCTTGTAATTTCAACCCCGCAAAAAATTATTGATAATCAGATAAAAACAAAATATCAAATTTGGTTGGACATCTCAAATTCAGAATGGATAAAATCTGATACCGGACCGCTTTACAATGCTTGGGTTTTCCAAAAAGATTGGGACAAAGAAGAATATACAATTGATGATAATATAGAACTTTCCAAAGAAAAAAATGCCAGAGTTATGCGTAAACTCGCACTTTGTGCTTCGGATAAAATTTTCTGTTATTCTAGTTTATTTGATTCTAACGGGATTGAAAATTATGGTGCTTTAGAAGACTTTATTGTAGTTGAAAATACGCAAGAACAAGAAGAAACAGAACAAAAGACATTTAAAATTATTCCACC
>CALAWF010000147.1 GCA_937894665.1 uncultured bacterium
ATTTGTTTATTTTTAGATTGTAAGATTAGCGATTTGATAGAAATTACAAAGTAGTTTTATTATAGCAATTCATGCACTACAAGAACGACAATCTCTCCGGCTTTTAAGGTTAATGAGATTTTACCCTTTTTAATATCCGGCATTGTTGAAATTTTTATTGGTAAAACATTAAATCTTGGATTATATTTTGGAATTTTCACCGTTGCTTTTTGTGGATTTGCGTAGTCTAAATTTCCAATCGTGATAACTCTTTTTACAGAATTCCCGAAGGTGTATGCAAAAACCTTTGAATTTTTAGTTTTTAATGGTGTGAAATTTCCCTCATTCAATACAGGAACAAGAGTTGATTTTACGTTGTTCCCAAGTAAAAAATCATTGCGAATGGCTTCATTGTTTCCACTTGGTTTTCTTGAATAATTGAAAATATCAATCTTTCCTCTGTGGGTAAAATATGTATCATCATCTGTGCTTGTTGATGGTGCTAATTTATTACCCATTTTGTAATTGTAATCATCTCCTGTTTGGAAGCCATCTACAAAGTAGGAATCAACGGGCAATGTTGCATTGAGCCATATTATCATATCGCTCATTTGCGGTCCTTTTAATAAAATTGGACTAACTTCATCATGAGTTGTGAACGCTCCGATTGCGGATTTTCCCTCTTTGAATTTTTTTGTTTCAGTTAGGGTTAATGAAATATCTTTGTATAAATCTTTTGCGTTTTTCCAATCTTTGATATTGAAAAATGAACCATAATAACCATCAAAACCAGCTTCTAAAAGTTTGTTATATGGTGTGAAAACCGCTTGTGGTGAAATCGCATCGTGCCAACTTTCAGAAGATTCTGCTAACCATAAAAATTCAGGATCTTTTTGTCTTGAATAGTCAATTAATCCTTTCCAAAAGGCTGCTGTTTTGCAATGAGCAACATCTGCTCTAATTCCATCTACTCCTAAATTCATCATGTATTTAACAAAATCTTTGTATAGGTTATATACATTTGAATCAATTTTATCTTCTGTTCCTGTAGAAAGAAGTCTTACGTCTGTCCAATCAGCAGGAACAATTGGTTCTCCCGAGGTTCCGCTTACGAATAAATCAGGTTTTTGCAAGTACAAATCATAAGATGCACAAGCCGGAACATCAACGATTACTCTGATATTTCTTTTGTGTGCTTCCTCAATGAATTTTTTTGCCTGTTCCTCAATTGTAAGTTTTGATGTTTTATCTTTTAAGTCTGGATTTAATGAATCAAATCCGGCAGCTGAATACAAACTACCTGCTGTTCCAAGTGCTTTAAGTTTTCCTGTTGGTGTTATTGGTAAAATGTGTAATGTATTTATACCAAGATGTTTTAATTCATCTAATCTATCAATCGCATTGAGAAAATTCCCTCTGATTTCACCAATGTCTTCTTGAATAAATCCATCTCCATCAACATCATCAGCGTTAAAAGAACGCAAATTTATCTCCATTATGACGGCTTTGTTATTTATAAATTGAGTTCTTAAATCGTTTTTCCATTCTTGTCCAAACGCCGGAACTGTTGCACAAAGTGCCATAACAATCGCAGTTGTACATATATTTTTTAACAATTTCATAAATCTCTAGCCCTCAAAATTTTAATAATTTATTCTTCAACAGGGATGATTAATTCTTGACCAATGTTGATACGGTCAAGAGAAGTTAAATTGTTTGCCTTCATCACTTTTTCAGCTCTTTCAGGAGTGTATGCCCCAAAATAGTGTTTGATAATACCTTCGCCTGTGTCGCCATTTTTAACAACGTATTTTTTTTCATTTTGAAGATTTACTTCTTGTGTTTTATTTGAATCTTTTGTATTCGTTTCGTTTTGAGCAATCGGAGCTTGAGTTTCTTCTTCTGTCGGAACTGAAACTTTGTTAGAGGCAGTGTTTTCTGCAACATCTGTTTGTTCTTCTAAAGTTGGTTCGGTTGCTTTTTTGGCAAAAATATTCAATTTTTCTAAGTTGAACATTGGTTTTTTAGGTAAATTTATATTTTCTGCTGTAATGTTTGACTTTGCTACAAAAGTTCCAAGACAAGCAAGAACCACTAATGTAACAGCAACTCCGGATACAAAACCCATTGAAATATATGCCATTGGAGAATTTGTATTGAATTGAGTTGATTTGAAAGTTTGCCATAACAAATCAATTTCTTGTGCTTTATTTTCAATTGAATCTGTCGGAGTTTTTTCTTCTTCCTCCGGTCTTACGTATTCACTTGGAATTCCATCATTTTCTTTTGACAAATTTTCAATAACTTCCATTGTTTCTCTTGATAGAGTTGATCTTCTTATTGTCGAACTTTTCATTAAATACCTCACTACCCAAAATTATTTCCTACACAGATAATACCACGACAGGTACGAATATTCAACCGGATGTTACATTTTAGACAAAAAAGAACCCGAAAATTACTTTCGGGTTCTTCCTAAACTTATCAATATTGTAAAAGAAATTACTTAACAAGTTCTTTGAATTTTTTACCAGCTGAGAAAGCAGGAACTGTTTTAGCAGCGATTTTCAAAGCTGCACCAGTTTGAGGGTTTCTACCAGTTCTAGCTGCTCTTTTGCGAGCTTCGAAAGTACCGAAACCAACTAATGTAACTTTTTTACCTTTAGAAACTGTTTTTTGGATTGTTTCTAATGTAGCAGCTAAAATATCAGCTGTAGCTTTTTGTGATACTTTTGCTTTTTTAGACACTTCTTTTACTAATTCTTCTTTGTTCATTCTGAACCTCCTTCTTCCTTTCCCACGGCGTAAGTTACCATTCCCCGCAGTATGTGTGTAATCGACAAATTTATTATATCACTTTCTTCAATCCTGTCAAGGGTTTTAGAGATTAATTTTTCTAAAAAATAGATATAGTGTATATTTAAGAGTATATCTATCTGGAAACCTTGATTATATAAGGATTATAAGCTGTTGTTTAATTTCGCAAATTTTACGTTTTGGTAGAAGTATTGCAAAATTTGATATGCGTTATAGCCTTGTTTTGCCAAGTTGTTAGCACCATGTTGGGACATCCCGACTCCGTGTCCGTTTTTCTTTACGTTGTCATCAAATGATGGCACAGAGTGTAAATATGGTGCAGAACCGCCCCAAACTGAAGTACTTGTCATTCCTCCTGCTGAAGCAGAATAGTACGCTGAAATGATTTTCATATCATAAGTTAAAACAAGCCCATAAGTTTCTTCTACGGCTTTGTTTGTTTTATTTGTTTCTACAGATGCTCCGCCGTATGCTTGGTCTTCTGTATTGTCTTTTAAATCATATCCGTTTTTTGCTTGTTTCCCAAGGTTTGCAAGTGCAAAACTTCTTGCTGCAATTGCTTGAGCTTTAAGGGCTTCAAATTCCCATGATGCTGGCATTTCAGATGGTACAACACCTTTTAAATAGTTCTCAAGGTCAATATCATTGATTACGGTTAAATTTCCGTTAACAGCTTTAACCATAAGTTTTCCGTGATACCATTTCCCTTTTGTACTTACGTAACCTTCTGAATCAGGACGTAAAACAATTGAATCTGTTCCAAGTGAATAAAAATGTCCGCCACTTTTTACGGCAATTTGATTTTTATATGGAACTAAAACATAACCTTTCATTGCATCGGATGTGCATACTGTTTTGTTTGTGTGAACATCTATCATTCTGCCGTTCACGTTGGTTCCAACGCCTGCTTGATCAACATTTGTAAGTAATCCGATTTTTATTGCATAACTCGGATTTGCAATAATTAAATTTATAACTAATACTGATAGTGTAATTAAAATCTTTTTCATAGCTTCTATTTTAGCACTTTACCGGAAAAAGTAATAAATCAAATGTATGATTTTTCTCTACTTTTGGTAAATTCTTGTGTAATTCCAATAGCTTTTGAAAACTTTTTTTACATATGTTTTCGTTTCCTCGTATGGAATTTGTTCAACAAATTCATCTGTATCAGAATATGCAAGGGATGATTTCCACTTTGTAACAGAACCAATACCACCATTGTATGCTGCAATTGCTGAAATATCTTTATTCCCAAGCAATCCTCTTATTGTTGAGTAATACATGTTTCCTATTTTAATGTTTAGTTCTGGATTAAATAAGTAACTTGTATTAAAGGTAATTCCGTTTTTTTCTCCAATATCATGTGCTGTTGCAGGCATCAATTGCATTAAACCAATTGCTCCAACTCCACTTTGGGCGTCGGTATTAAAAAAGCTTTCTTCTCTAATCAGTGCCATCATTAATGCGTCATTGTTTTGATATTGAGAAGATATTTTTTGCACTTGTTTGTAATAATTAAGCGGATAAACAAGACGCCATCTAAGGTCTGTTTTTGGTGGCTTGGTTTCAAGTTTTGCCATTGCTTCTTGTGCTATATGAGCAGATGCTGCATAGTTCCCTTTTTGGAATTCAACCCAGCTTTTTATAAATTCATCTTTTGACAATTTCGCAACCATGTCATAATCTTCCACATCCATCAAATTGTGCATAACTCCGTTTTTGATAGGTTTGCGATAAGGGTATTCGACAGTTTTATATTCAAGTGGTGTTGAAATTGTAGAATTTGTAACTCCTTTAATTATCCAAAAAGCTCTGTAAGCATAATATGAATCAGGATAATTATTAATTAGATTTTGAAAATATTTTGCACTTTCAAGGCTATTATATTTTTGTTCCATCTTGCCTTCCCAAAACATAATCATAGGGGCATCCGGAGTGTTTGGATATTTTACAAGATAATCTCTTCCGAGTTGTCTTGCGTATGTATAATCTTTATTTGCAATTCTGTTGAAAAATAAATGGAAAAGGGCATTTTGTGCATAATTCCCGTTAGGGAAGTTGTGGTATAAATCTCTGTAACAAGAATATTGTTGTTCTGGAGTTGATTTTTCACATTTTAAAGTCCAAATGTAATCTTTATTTTTCCCTTTTGCTTTAGAAAATAAATCATACATCAATTTATTTGAACTGTCATCAAGTTTTAAATAATCGTCAACAGCTCTTTTGTAGTCCTCTGAGGTAATATTTTCAGCATATTTTGCGACTCCTTCTTCAATTTGAGGTTTCACTTTTGAGTAGTCGTGTTTTGCTATTGCATTTGAAACTTTTATAGTCCAACTGTCGCTCTGTTGTGTTTTTTCTAACGCCTTGTTTGTATCATTGTATAATTTTGCCAAGTAGTATGCTCTTGCAACAAGAGTATAGTCTTTTGAGGACATTTCCGGATTGAATTTTATCCAGTTATTGGCAACATTTACAGCAAGTCTTCCATCAGGGTATTTTTCAAGATAGTTTCTGAAAGATTTTTCTATGTGTTCGGATTTTCCTTTTTTGAATAGCTTTTTGCTGGAGTATCTTAATTTGAGGGCATCAATTCTTGCGATATAATATTCGGATGCAATTTTATAATCTTCATCCATGTTTGAATTTACAATTGTTTTGAAATATTTTTTTGCAAGGTTTGGATTATCATCAATTAATAATTGTCCTGCAAGATATTTTGATTCAAGACTTAACCCTGAAGAAGGATAATGTCTGAATAGTGATTGGTAACGTTTTAATTCTGATTTCGAATCTCCAAGAGCTTTGGCACATTGTGCTTGTCGATAAATTGCTATTGGTTTTAAATTTGAAGTGTATCCGATTTTAGAAAAAAGGTAGTACGAATTTGAGTAGTTTCCGTTTTCATAATCTCGAAGTGCTTGTTTATATATTCTTGTAGTCTTCCATTTAGGTTGAATAATATTAAAAAAATAAAATCCGGAAAGAAAACAAATTGCAAGAATTGCAACAGATATTGACTTTTTATCTTTCAAATTTAATCCTGACATAGTATCTAAAGTGTACCAAATTAACAGTAAAAGTAAAAATTTTTATCAATTATTTACAATCTTCTTTTAAATAATTGTTCAGTCCTTATAATATAAATTGACAGGAGAAATAACACAATGCCAAACTGGGAAAAAGGGCTTATCGCCATAGCTATAAATCTAGTACTCATTATAATTTTATTTAAAGTTATAGATGTAATTGATAGAAAAGTCCGATTAAAAATTCAAAATGAAGAATCAAATTCGCCATTGTTGAGATTTATTCCAATCATAATGAAAATGTTGAAGGCGGTTTTATTATTCATCGCTTTCACAGGATTTTTACAAAGTCAAGGTTATTCTGTTTCTTCTATCTTAGCCGGTTTTGGAATCGGTGGTATCGCTGTAGGTATGGCTGCAAAAGATGCTTTAGCTAACATCTTTGGTAGTATTGAAATTCTTTCAGACCATGTTTATAAAGTTGGGGATTACGTAAAAGTTGATGGTATAGAAGGTTATGTAGAGGATATAAATATTCGTTCTACAAAAATCAGAGATTTGGATAATTTCTTGATTTCTGTACCGAATAATGTTGCCGCTAATGTTGTGATTACAAATGTTTCAAGGGCGAAGAAAAGGTTTATCAATGTGATGTTCGGCGTTACATATTCTACTGATAATGAGTCTTTGCAAAAGGCTCAAGAAATATTGAAGGAAGTTGCTCTTGCCCATAAAGAAATTCATAAAGATTTTGTTGTTGCTATTCATGATTTGGGGGATAGTTCCATAAATATCAGATTTAGAGGTTATGTAAAATCAGGTTCTTATGAAAAATTCTTGAAAGTTCGAGGAGAATTTTTAGGCGATGTTATAAAAAGATATAGAGAAGCTAATATTGATTTTGCATTCCCATCTCAGTCAATTTATATAGAAAGTGATAATACCAAAGTTGAAGATTAAAATTATAGCGTTAGGAAAAATTAAAGAAAAATTTTTGAAAGAAGGAATAAATGAGTTCTTGAAAAGGTTGACTCCTTACGCTTCTGTTTCAATTTTAGAATTAAATCCTATTGAAATAAAAGATGAAAATTTGACTGATAAGGTTTTGCTTGAGGAAGGTGAAAAAATTCTTTCTAATATCAAACCTCAAGATTACGTAATCACTATGGAAATTAAGGGTAAACAATTTTCAAGCGAGGAGTTTGCGAAAGAAATAGAGGAAATAACCAACGATGGAACTCAAGAAATTGTATTTGTAATAGGTTCTTCTTGTGGGATAGGAAAAAATGTTTCTGATAGATCAAATTTAAAAATGAGTATGTCTAAAATGACATTTTTGCATCAGTTTGCAAGACTTATTCTAGTTGAACAAATTTATCGAGCTTTTAAAATTATTAAAGGTGAAACTTACCATAAGTAACATTGCTTAATATTTGTTAATTATTTAGCAATTTTTTTATTCACTGTCTTTATAAAAACTGTAGTGTTTATAGAAAGGATTAAAATATGAATACAAATATTGCTTCAGGTTTTTCTCAAAATTTTTCCGGTAGATACCAAATTGATGCGAATCAAGAAATGAAATCAGCAGAAGATTGCTTAAAAAGAGATTATGCGGTAGGTGCATTGTTGGGTGCTAATGACAATGACGTAAATAAAGCATCTGCTAAAAAGTTGAATGAATTTATGAATGGAGAATACAAAACAAATCCATCTGCTCCTTGCAAGTTAGATATTGTTGTTGATGATAAATATGACAAAGATTTTGAAAAACTAATGGATACAGTTGGTCAAAAATTTTCTAAAGTTGGCTAATGAATTTAAAATAAATAAATTTTAAATAATAGCGGGTGGAAAATCGCCACTCGCTATTTAATTAGAAAAATAATTTCCTCCACAAAGTTTATTGCGTAAGAAATAATGTGTGCTATATTAAATTTATAAAAAGTATATAATATAGGAGAGCTTTATATGGAAAAATTTGAATTTAATTTGTCTATCCCAGAATTAGAAAAGAGAACTAACAAAGATTATTTGATTCACAAAAAGTTTTTGAAGGCTGATGCTCCGGAGTATTTAGCTTTAGCTGAGGGGGACAAAAAAGCTCTTGTTCATTTATGTAGAGCTGCAGAAATTTTAGAAAAAATCAATATGCAGCTTGATTGCAAACATAACTTAGAAGTTAAAGAATTTTTGGAAACTGAATCTGCAAAAGGTAATAAGCAAGCTAAATTAACAAAGATTTTATTTGATGCTCAAAAAGGTGTAAATGCCATAGATACAATGTCAAATCCTATAAGACTTATCAAGGGAATTGAAGAAAAGCCAGGAAAAGGTGTTTATCCGGAAGATTTATCTAAGGAAGAATTCCATACAGTTATTTTAAGAATGTTGAATGAAGGAAAAGTTGACGAAGTTAGAGATATTTTAACTCAACGTTCAGTTGTAGTTCGAGCTGCAGAAGATTTAGCTGGAATTGATTATATTGATTATTTCAGTGAAGATTTTGCAAAAATGGCTGATGAACTTGATAAAGCTGCAGAAGTTTCTACAAATGCAGATTTCAATGAGTATTTGAACCTTCAAGCTAAAGCTCTAAGAACAGCAGATCCAATGTTGGATGCTTATGCTGATAAAAAATGGGCAACTCTTCAAGATACTCCGTTAGAGTTTACTATCACCCGTGAAAATTACGAAGATGAAATGACTGGCACAATTGTTGAAAATGAAGAATTGTCAGCAAAATTGAAAGAGTATAATATTTCTCCTATTCCTAAAGATTTTTTAGGTGGTAGAGTAGGAATTATAAATAAAAAAGGTACGGATGCTTTAATGGCAATTAAAAAATATCTACCAACTTTGGCTGATAATATGCCGTACAAAGAAGAATATGAGCAAACAATTTCAGCAGAAGAAGATGCTAAACAAACCATGGTTGATGTTGATATGGTTATGGCATCCGGTGATGTAGGAGAATATCGTGGCGGTATTACTCTGGCTGAAAATCTTCCAAATTCCGACAAATTGTCTTTAACAATTGGTGGTGGTAGAAGAAATGTTTATCATAGACAAATTAGATTTATCAGTGATACTAAAAAATTGCAAGAAAGATTGGATGCAATTTTAGATAAAGAACAACATAAATATTACCTTGATGAAGCTGACCACTGGTTTACTATCGGGCATGAAAATGCACACTCTCTCGGACCAAAAGAAAGCAGCGAAAAATTAGGAAAATACAGAAATATAATTGAAGAAAACAAAGCTGATATGGGTTCTTTGACTTTTGTTGATTTATTAACAGAACTTGGTATGTACACTCAAGAACAACGCTTGCAAATTATTGTTACAACGGTTGCAGATAACTTCTTGAAATCTAAACCAACTATGTCCCAAGCTCACAGAGTTAGAACGGTTATGCAAAATAAATATTTTGCTGAACGTGGAGGATATACGATTACAAAAGATGGTAAAATTCACGTAAATATTGATAAAGCGGTTCCTATTGCAAAAGAAATGTTAGCTGAAATTATTAGAATTCAAATCGATGGAGATTTTAATAAGGCTGAAAAATATGTAATGGATAACTTTGTTTGGACAGATAATATGGAACTTATTGCTCAAAAATTGCAAAAGGTTTCTAAGGCTCTAAATGGAACATTAGAAACAGAGTTGGCTGATAAACTTTTAAAAGGAGAAATCTAATTGGCTTTACATGGCACGGTTAAATATTCGGATATGAAAGAGCTGGTTGTAGCTCTTTCTAAAAAATACATCGCTTTGGCAGTTGTTTTAGCGGTACTTGTGCCAGGTGTTTGTGCGTGGTTTTGGACATACAATTTTGATGTGAAATTATCTTGTGATAGGTCAAAAAACTTGTGCCAAATTGAGAGAGTTAATTTAGCAAATCAAAAAGTTGTTCAAAAGATTGCCCAAACGGATATTTTGAATGCTCAAAGAAGTATCAATCTCCCGTTTTTATCTGACAAACAGGCTCCTGTTGCAGGTGCAAACCATTCTATAATTTTACGATTGAAAAATGGTAAAGGTATAAAAATTTATGATATAAATACAAGGTTTTCTCAACCAATTGAAGATATGAACGAAAAGGCTAATCAGATTAATTCATATCTTGAAGGTGGTCAAAATGGTTATAGCTTCCATCATATCAATCGCTATGGATTATCAAGTATTGCGTTGAAATTGTTTTTTATATTTCTTTTGAGTTTGATAGGATTTTTCTTTTTAGTTCCATCCGTTTTTGAAATTATTTTGGCGATGAAACCTGAAAATGTTATAGGTAAATTTATTTTTAAATTAGAAAAAAAATAGGTTATTTTTTGTATTTATTAATAAAGTGTATTCCCCAAGAAATCATATCAGGATAGCATTCAATATGATGTCCTTTTGCAATCCATTCAATAACATTGTCTTTGGTTTTTCCAATGTTGTTGAATTCTTTGTATAAAAAGGAATATAAACCGGTTCTATCAACCCCAGCTTGACAGTGAACGTGAAGTTTTCCGTCTTCTTTTTTTACTTGATCTGCCAAGTTTAAAAATTTGAAGATATTTTGACTCATTGGATGTCTTGGATGAGCTGGAATATGATGGTATTTTATTCCAAGTTTTTTTGCAACTTGTCTTTCGTCAAATTCATTAATAGTATGATGTCTAAGATTTACAACATCAGTCACCCCTTGTTCTTTTAGCCATTTGAAATCGTCTTTTGATGGCTGTGCAGAACGAGAGATGTATTTATCAATTTGAGAATAGTTTTTGGGTTGTCCTAAAAATGATACTTGTGCTACTTTCATATGTTGATTTTACAACAAGGATATATTTACGGATATATCTATTCTCTATTTGTTAAGATATGTTTAACCTTCTTTTTGGTAAGCCCAAGCTGAATGATTGTGAATACTTTCAAATGCTTCACAATCAACTTCAAACGATGTGATTGTTTTGTGATTCCTTAACTTAACCACAACTTCTCTCAATACATCCTCTACAAATCTCGGATTTTCCCAAGCGTGTTCTGTTACGTATTTTTCATCTTGACGTTTCAATAATGGGTAAACAGGGCAAGATGCACAAGATTCGATTAGTTCTATTAAATCTTCTAACCATACATGTTCTGTTTCATCGTATGATACTTTTACTGAAATTATTGCTCTTTGGTTATGTGCACCATTATCCGAAATTTCTTTTGAACAAGGACAAAGAGTTGTTACAGGGACTTTTACTCCTAAAATAAATTTGTAATCTTCTCCATCCATAATTCCTTCAAATGAACAATCATAACACATTGGAGCGGAAAGTTTTGTTACAGGAGCTTTTTTATCAACAAAGTATTTGAAGTTGAATTCAAGTTCTCCGCTTTGAGCATGTAATTTTTTGATAATCTTTTCTAGGCATCCTTTAATATCGACTCCTAAAAGGTCTTTTGTTCTCCATTCGTTTAGAACTTCTACAAAACGGCTCATATGGGTTCCCTTGTAATTTCTTGGAAGAGATACACAAACACGAGCTTCTGCATAAACAGTTTTATTTGAAGCGTTTTTGCGTTGAATAATTAAAGGTAATTCAACGTGTTTGATACCTACTTTTTGAATATCTACATTTCTGTTATCTTGAGTGTTTTGTACGTCTTTCATTTAATTAATTTCCTAGTGATTTTTTTGCTTGTTTCCAAAGATTGTCAAACTCTTCAAATGAATAATCATTTAAAGGTTTAATTGCTAAATCTTCCATTTTACGAAATCTTTTTTCAAATTTTTTGTTAGCTTTTAAAAGAGCTTGTTCTGCATCAATTTTGTTCCAGCGAGCAAGATTGACAATTGCAAATAAAATATCGCCCATTTCTTCTTCCATGTGAGCTTTATCTTTTTCTTTTTCGGCTTCTTTAAACTCATCAATTTCAGACATTATACATTCATATAAAGATTCTTCATTTGGCCATTCAAAGCCTGTTTTAATAGCTCTTTTAGAAATTTTTTGTGCTGCAATTAGTGCGGCTTGACTGCGTGATAATCCGTCCATTGCTGATTTTCGCTCTGTTTTTTCTTCTGATTTTAGTTTTTCCCAAGTTTTTAAAACATCATCGGCATTATCAATTTTAGCTGTTCCAAAAACGTGTGGATGGCGGTGAATTAGTTTTTCTTTCAACTCTTTTGCAACATCATCAAGTGTAAATTCATTTGCTTCAGATGCAATTTGAGAATGCAATAAGACTTGTAATAAAACATCTCCAAGTTCTTCTCTAAGGTGTGGAGCATCGTTATCGTCAATCGCATCCACTGCCTCGTAGGCTTCTTCTAGCATATTAGGACGAAGAGAGGCGTGTGTTTGTTCTCTATCCCAAGGACAACCGTCCGGAGCTCTCAATTTTGCTACTACTTCTATTAATTCTTCCAAATTCTTGTATTTCTTATCCATATTCTTATTCTAACACAAATCCTACAAAAGGTTGATTTAAAAAATGCGGACTATGCTAGACTATATACGTAGAGTAGTAGTAGAGAGGTTTAATCAATGACAGCTATAGAAAGAATCAATCAATTAAGCCACCGTATTTTTAATACGAGCAAAAATGAACAACAAACATCAAGAACTAGCAATCCATTTGCTGCTTCTAATTTTCAAAAAAATATCTTAACAGAAGATGTTTTTGAATCAAGCAAATCAAAACAAGCAGACAAAGTTAGCTTTACAGGTAATTTAACAGCTAGTTCAAAGAGAATATATTCAACATTCGTTGGTTCAATCAGCGATTTTGGAAGCAAATTTTATGAAGGAATTGAATCAGTAAAAGCATTCTGCTCAAGAATGAAAGATGGTTTAGTTTCTACTTGGAATAAAATCCAAGAAATCGGAAACAAAGAAGTTTCTTTAGATGGAGCAAAAGAAGTTCTATCTAGAGATATTACATCATTCTTTGTAAATTCTCACGATAGAGAAATTGCAAAAATGTCAAAAATGGATCCTCATTCAGAGGTTAAACCAATGTTTAGAGATGCCTTGTCAGCACTAGAATCTGATATGGTTCAGGCTGCGTAAGGGAGGAAGGATAGAAAATGGATAACAATATGAGAAACAACAAAAACTTTAACAAAGTAAGTAACATTATTGAGTCATTAACTGTTAACCCAAATCCTGATTCAGTTGCAGTGTTAGAAGAAATCGGTACAAACTCTTCTATTGATGAAGTAAGAGAAATGACTTCTCGTGCATTAGTAAAAAGAAATGAACACGATTCATTGAATGTGGTTATTGCAAACAGAGGAAAAGGTATCAATGATATGTCAACTGTCGTTGCAATGAGTACAATTAACGAACTTCTTTCTTTAGAAAATAAAGAAGAAGCAATGAGAGTATTAGAAAATACAATTTCTTCAGAAAGTTTTGATGAAGAAGTTAAGGAAAATGCTCGTTCAGTAAAAGCATTGATGGCATTAAGCTAATTGAAAAGATTAAACCAAATAATATAAAATCAGCGAGAGGATTTATCCCCTCGCTGATTTGTTTATACAAACAAATTTGTTACTTCAAATTTTCCGACATCGATTAGACCTTTGTCGGTAATTTTAATTTCCGGAATTACTGACAATGACAAAAATGCCATACTCATAAACGGGTCGTTGATTTTGCAACCAATGTCTGATGCAGTTTTTTCAAGTGTTTGAAGTTTATTCATAACTGTTTCAGCCGGTTCTTCTGACATCAAACCTGCGATTGGAAGTTTTAGTTGTGCTAAGGTTTTTCCATTTTCAACAATAATTTTACCCCCTTGTGATTTTACAAGTTGATTTGCCGCATAATACATATCTTCGTCGTTTGTTCCAATAACAATCATATTATGGCTATCGTGTGCAATTGTTGATGCAATTGCTCCCGTTTTTAATCCAAAACCTTTAACAAAACCAAGCCCAATGTTTCCGGATGCTTTATGTCGTTCAATGACTGCAATCTTTAGAATATCATTTTTAGTATCTGATGTTGCGTATCCATTTTCATCGTGAACTTTTTCTATTGAAAGTTTTGTAATAAGTTGTTTTGGTATAACATTTATAACTTTAATTTCGTTTTTACCTTTAGGAATTTTTATTTGAAAATTTTTTTTCTTAATAGGTTTTACGTTAACAGAACCTCTAAGTTCCGGAGGTTGAAATTCTGTCATATCGATAATCATTTTCCCATTTTGGGCAACTAGTTCTCCTTTTTTGAATACCATTGTTGGTTCAAAATTTTTCAAATCTTTAAATACTGCAATATCAGCATTATATCCTGGGGCAATAGCTCCTGTATTAGGAATTTTAAAATATTCTGCGGTATTTAAACTTGCCATTTGTATTGCTTTGATTGGGTCAACACCCATTTCTACCGCTTTTTCAACCATGTTTGAAATGTGTTTTTTCAAGTGTTTTGGGTGTCTGTCGTCTGTTACGAAAATACATTTTCTAGTGTTGTATTTTTTTAGAACAGGGATAAGTGGTTCTAAATCTCTTGCTCCGGTTGCTTCTCTAATCATAATGTACATACCGAGTCTGATTTTTTCGATTGCTTCTTCCGGTGTTGTACATTCGTGATCGGATGCAATTCCGGATGCAACATAAGCATTTAATCCTTTGCCGGAAAGTCCCGGAGCGTGTCCATCTACTCTTTTTTGTTTGTCTAAACCTAGTTTAATCTTGCTTAGAACTTCTTTATCACAATTTATTACTCCGGGGAAATTCATCATTTCTGCAATTCCAAGAACCCATGGTGCATCAATTAAAAGAGCTAAATCGTAACAGTTGAGGTCAACTCCTGATGTTTCTAGTCTGGTTGCAGGTACACAAGATGGCAGCATTATATAAACATCAAGCGGTAAATCTTTTGTTGCTTCTCTCATAAAGCTAATACCTTGTAATCCCATAACATTTGCAATTTCGTGCGGGTCAGCTACAACGGTTGTTGTGCCTGACGGGATAACAAGTTTTGCAAATTCAGAAGGAAGTAACATTCCACTTTCAATATGTACGTGTCCGTCAATAAATGATGGGCTTACGTATGCTCCTTTAAGGTCAATTTCTTTTTTACCCTTGTATCCTTTTGAAATTCCTGCGACTTTTCCATCTTTGATTGCAATATCTGTTTCGTAAATTTCTTCGGATAAGACATTTACTAATTTTGCATTTTTAAGTACTAAATCTGCGGGAATTTCTTCTGTGTTAACTTTGATAATTTCTTCTAAACTTGCCATATTTTGATACTCTTTCTCTTATTTTGTTTATAAAATATTAGTATCCTAAACAGGATATGTCAATCAAAAATATTTATTATTGTTTAATTCCGCATCTTGCATATTTTGATAGGTCTATAAGGTCTGAAACTTCGTCCGGGGTGAAATTTTTGCTCCATCTTGTCGGGCAAATATCTATTCCGCCTCGTCTTGTGTATAGAGCAGAAACGAAGAGTTCGTCATCATTGTCTAACAAGTCGAATAGCCTTTTGTAAATCATTTCGCAGCATTCTTCGTGAAAATGATATTCTGAACGAAATGAGCAAAGATATTTAATTAAACTATTTTCTTTTATATGGATTTTAGAGTTGTAATAAATGAATACATCTCCAAAATCCGGTTGGTGGGTTACTCTACAATTCGAACGGAGTGAATCGAACATTATTCTATATTCTGATTTCTCGCTATTTGCTTTTATTTCAAGTAATTCTGGTGATTCTTTGAAATGGTCTATTTTTAAAGAATTTTCATCAACAAAGTCTAATATATTTCTAAATTGTTTATATATTTCAATTCTTTTAGTGTCGTTATTTAGAAATTTTACTTGGACTTTTGTTTTAAGTTTTTCTGACAAGTCTTTTTCAATTTTTTCTTTGCAAATATTTAAGCATTCTGAAATATTGTTGCCTAGTCTTGTCATGTTGTAGGAATTTAAGTATAACTTAAGTGATTTAGATTCTACAATAAATTCACTTGTGCAATTGTATTTAATTTTTAGTAATCTTGTTACGGGTAATCCGTTTTTTGTCAATGCGGAAAATTCGTAAGCGTGCCAAATATCCCAACCTTCAAATGGCAAGTTGTTGTTATCAATATTGTAATGCTTTCTATTATCAATTCTCGGAACCGCAACAAGTAAATCCGGATTGTACTTTTCGCACATTTCAACTCTTTTCCCCAGGTGGGTTGATGCAATTTCCTCTGTTCTATCTTTTTCAATCATTGTGTTAATCTCCTTAATACCAATCACAGCTGCCGGAACCGCATAAAATTTTGTCTAAATCTGAAATAGTTTCAGTTTTAGTCATTTCATAAGTTACCGGAGTAATTGAAATTTTGTTGTTTCTTATTGCAGCAATGTCTGTTGGAGCATCTACAGGTTCATTTTTTAGTTCTCCTGCTAACCAATAATAAACTTTTCCTCTTGGGTCAATACGTTTTTCATAGGCATTTGTAAAAAGTTTCCCTCCAAGTTCTGTAATTGCAACTCCTGCAATATCTTCGGCAGGTAAACAAGGTATATTTACATTTAAAATACTCTTTTTAGGAAACTGAAATTCTGTGATTTTTTCTAAAAGGGAGTTTGTAAATTGTGCTGCAAATCTAAAGTCTTCGTAATCAGAGTGCATACTTGCAAGTGATACGGCAATACTTGGAATTCCTAACATTGCTCCTTCCATTGCACAGCTTACTGTTCCTGAGTAAAGAATTTCAACCCCTAAATTCGGACCATGGTTGATTCCTGAAATTACAAAGTCGGGTTGTTCTTCTTTGGATAAAATTGCGTTAACACCTATTTTGATGCAATCCCCCGGAGTTCCTGTTGTTACCCAAGTTCTTTTTGCTCCGGTATTTGTTTCTTCAATTTCTTCTACTCTTAATGGGGTATGAAATGTTAGAGAATGTCCTGCGGCACTTCTTTCTCTATCCGGTGCTATCACATAGACATTATGATTTTTGGAAAGTTCTTCTGTTAGAACTCTAATTCCGTTTGCGGCTATGCCATCATCGTTTGAGATTAATATATTCATAAAATAATTTTCTCCTGAAATTCTATTATAACTATACTTTTAGTATAAATCACATAACCCGATTTATCATAGTATTAAGATATGTAACAAGATTGATTTTTTATTCAATAATTATGGCAATTTTATATACTTAAAATACTTTATATACATGTAAACACGAGGAAGTTGCTTAAATTGAGGAATAACACAAGACTTTTAAGCACACACTTCACACTTCACTATTACGAGGAATTGTAAAAAGATTCCAAGAGCTTCTTTCTGAGGCTCTTTTTTTTATGTGAATTTTTTATAAGGGGTTAATTTTTATATAAACATATGGTATAATAAAAGTATGGATATTAGGAAATATGGTTAACTTTTACACTGCTGAAAAAATGACTTATCCATTGGCGATGAATTATAGTAATACTGGAAAATCTCAAGGTGTTGCATTATATAGATTTGCTAATCCGGAAAATGTTAATCCGACATCTACTCAAGATGGATTTTCCCAAAATTTTGCACATGCTGTTTATGGAGATGGTCCGTATAGTCTTTCATGTCCAAATCGTACATCTGATATTCTTGGGCAAAATCTGGATGCCCTTGCGTAGCAACTGTTTTTATTTTATATGTTAAGTTCTGTTAACAAGATTTAATCAAAAAAGGCAATTCTCGAAAGAAAAAATACTTTATATAAGAGTATATAGGAATGAGGATAATCGGTAAATGAAAGAACAAGAATTAAACACTTTAATGTCAGTAGTATCAGATCCAATTGAAAATGTTTATAAAATTGAATCCTATAAAGACTTAGCAGAAATTCAAAGAATTATCAGAATTTTTGGTATTTCA
>CALAWF010000148.1 GCA_937894665.1 uncultured bacterium
GAGTATCAGATGTAAGCATTGGATTATGGTTTGTTGTGTTAAAGGTGCGAATTGCACAAAATGTTACTGCAACACCAACAAAAAATAATAATGCTTTAATCCTTCTTCTCATAGTTTTAATTTAACATCAATGATTTTTTTTAATCAATATACTTTTTAAGTAAAACATGTATTTATTCAAAAATCTTTATAAATTATCAAAACCGGGAGAATATGACGGTAAATTTTTATATCCGGAATTAGATAGTACGGCTTTTTTGATATATTTGTTTGTGTAATTTCCTTTTTCTAAAAGTCGTTTTAATGTGTTTTCTCTTGTTACAAGAGGGTATTGTTCTTGATTACTCTCAGGATAAAGTTTTAAAATATCATTCCAAACAACAGCTTCCATCGTCCAAGCGTAAGTTTCTTCTGCAAGTGAATTGTATTCGTCTTGGTGAAGGGCTTCGTGAGCAAGTAGTGCGGCAATTGCACCTGCAGGTGCGTCTTTGTGTTTTGTATTGATATAGATGTATAATTTTTTACCTTTTTTCCATCCTAAAGCGTCGAATGTTGCATATTCTGCATTGATTTCACTTAGGTTTCTAAATTCAATTCTTACTGGTTTTTCAGAAAGATTATTTCCTAAAATTGCATTACGAGAAAACATTCCTTCTGTGTCTTTTAGCATGTCTAGTGCAACATAAAAAACTTCGTCTTTTCCAACATCTTTATACCCTGGGGTAATTTGTTTGATGTATTCAGGGGTATATTTTTTAGGGTATTGGTGCGGAACCGTCATATTTGGCTCTGCGGCAAAAGTCATTGTTGCGGTGAGTGCAAATATAGAGATTACACCAAGTGTTTTTGTTATAAGTTTATTTAATATCATACTTTCCTAACCTCTTCTTATTAAACTGACGGGATAACATGAATTATAATTATATTTTTTGTGAAATCAAATTAATTTATTTTTTTCTATTCAGTTTAACCAGTTCAGAGTACATAAATTTGTATTGATTTGAATTATCAAGACTTTCAGCTTCTGAAATGTATTCTAGGGCGGATTTGTAATCTTGTTTTGATTTATAAAATTCACTCATTTTAGCGTAATATTCAGGATTATTCAAATCATATAAAATAGCACGCTTCATGCATTCGATAGCTTCGTCGGTGTCTTCTGTTTTAAATCTCACAAGAGCTAAATAGTAATAACCCTGTGAGCAGTTTAAATCCAAAGAAATAGCTTCTTGAGCATAATCTTTTGCGGTTTCAAAATCTTCTTTCAAATAACTTGCTTTTGCACCTAAGATATTTCCTGCAATGTAGTTTGGATTTAATTCAAGAATTTTTTCAGCTAATTCAATAGCTTTATCGTAATCTTTTTCTTTGATATAAATATTAGCTAAATCACTTAAATAGTCTAAGTTTTCAGGATTTTTTCCAATAACTTCATTTACTAATTTTTTAGCTTTATCAAAGATGTTTAGGTCAAGATAAATTTTACTCAAAGACATTTTTGTAAAGTCGTCATCAAAACCTTTTGATAGGTTTTCTTCAAGGATTTTTTCTGCTCCCAGAAAATCTTTATTAACTTCTAAAAGTAATGCTTTCAAAACTCTTGCTTGTGGATGTTCTGAGTTTATGTCTAAAATTGCATCAATTTCTTTTTGAGCTTTTGAATAATCTTTTTGGTCAAAATACAAATACGCAAGAGAATATCTATAATCAAGATTATCAGGGCTTAAGTAAAGAGCTTTGCTGTATGCTTTTTGAGCTTCTTCACTCCATCCGTTATAGAAATAAGCATTAGCTAAATTGTATAAATATTTTGAATTTTCTTTGTCAAAGTTTGCTGCTTTTGAAAAATCTTTTATTGCTTCAATAAAGTTCATTTTTTCAAGTTCAAATAAACCTAAAAAGTTTAGAACCTCCGGATTTTGAGAGTTTTTACCAATTTTTTCAAAAATTTCCTTTGCTTCTTCAAGTTTATTTTCATCAAATTTAATTTTTCCAATTAATAGCAAAACTTTTTCATCTTTTGTATCACAGTTTTTTAATAATTCTTTTGCCTGTTCTGTTTCTCCATTCAAATAAAGGGCTTCAGCACATTCGATTTTTACATCGGAATTAAAAAATTCAGAAGATTTGTACTTATCAATTTCGCAGAATAGTTTTAATTTAACAAGAATTTTGATTAATTCTTTCAAATTTTCGGCATTTTGTTGATTTTCAAAAAGTTTTGTTGAAATTTCTAAAGCAGAATCTAAATTTCCTTGGCGTTCTTTGATTGTTCTTGAAAGTTTTAATGCTTCTGTGTGAGTTGGATTGATTGCTAAAACTTTTTCAAGATAATCAATCGCACGAGCATAATTGTTTATCAAAAAATATAATTCTCCAATTTGAAATAGAATTTCGATATTGTCATTTTCTATTTCAAGAGCCTTGTATAGCATTTCAATTGCAGGTTTGTAGAATTTTTTATCTTTTAATTCAAATGCTTGTTTGATATATTGTAAACTTTGCGTATTTTCCATAATTTATCCGTTTCTATTCTTCAACAACTTCTTCCGGTATATAAATGTTGTCAGGAGCTTCTTCTTGTTGAGGTTTCTTTTTTTTGAACAAGTTTTTAAAATTCCATTTATCTTTTTTCTTTTTCGGTTGTTCAACTTTTTGATTTATTATAATCAGAACTTCATCTTCTCCTGCCATTTTCAGGTTGTTTCTTGCGATGCCCTCAAGACTGTTATCTGATGTTACCATTTTCTTTTCTGATTTTAAGTCTTGATTTCTTGCTTGAGCTTTTTTGAGTAAGTTTTGAAGAGTTACGGTTTTGCCTTGGTATGCAATTATTTTAGACACATTCATTATTGCACCGTAACCGATTTGAAATAAACAAAAAATAAGTGCAATAGTTAAAAAAGAATAGTAAAACCCAGTTTGTTTTGTGTGTTTGGGTCTTTTTTTCTTTTTTGATTTTTCGTTATTTTTTTGCTCTAAATCGGAATTTTCCATATCTAAAAAACTTCTCGCTTCCTTACTTTAATTATAAACAAAAGTTAAATACCAGACAAAAATATTTTTATATGTTTACAATTTAAAGCTAGTTGAGAACTTAAATTGGCTTCTGATAACAGCATTAGTGTTATCATAAGATTGATTTGCACCAAATTCCAAACGCATACGGTCAGAATCTTTGTTTCCAAACGGATTGATAGATAAAACTAATTCTGCTTTCTTTCTATGTTTTGCAACATCTGCTGAAAAAACTTCTTTCAATGAAAAATACTGATTAACTTTCCATTCCGGAGCGAAATAGAAATTGTCATTGTAATTGTTATTTGTTGAATTTATTGTTTTTGAATATGCCGTATTTATTGCCCAATTTTTGTATTCGTATCTTGAAAATACTCCGGAAGACTGTTCAAATTCTGCATAATCGATGCCCTGGTTATAAGTTGTACCTGCACTAAATCCTTTATATTTTCTATAATTTGTACTTGATTTAGGTGCAATATTGTATTCTGAACCTGTGTATTTAGAATATTGATTATCGTAAAATTTTAGTGAAGATGTTTTTAAACTTGTATAATCACTTTTAGAAATCTTTGTTGGTTTTGTAATGTCGAGTTTTAATAATTCGTCAGGCGAATCATCAAGGGTGATAGTATTTGCTTCTTCCTCGTTGTATTCTGCATAACCTTTCAAGACATCGGTGTACATATCTCCCATTTCATATTCGCCATCAATGTTTTCATCTTCTTCGTCAACAACTTCGTCCTCTTCATCATCTTCCTCATCGTCAGAAGTATTGGATTTAATTGAGGTATCTGCTGTAACATCATCTGATGTAATAACGGGTTCTTCTTCTTGATTTTGGGCAGGGGTTGTTTCTTCTTGCCCCTTATCTTCATCCGGAATATGATATACGAAAACTGAAGACTGAGAAATTTTATCTATCTTGATTTCAAACGGATTATTGGCTCTGCAGGGTAAGATAGATAACATAAAAATAATTAATGTTAAACTAATCTTTTTCATACAAAATATTCTACACTATTAATCGATTTTCTTCAATGGGGGGGGTAATGTTCACTTTTTCTTTTTGATTTCGACGCAAAAAGAAAAAGTAGAACCGAAAAAGAAAAATACGAATGATTAAATGGTTCGTGTCATCAGGGGCATTGCCCCCGAACTCCATATAAAACTATACGCTCAGTATGACATAATAATTATAATAAAGACCTTAGTGCCGCAGTGCCATAATGCCTTAGAGCCTTTTTGTAACGAACTTATTTCTCTCTCCCTTTTCCCTTTTTTAACAAAAATATATGTCTTGACATTGATATTATTATATGTTAATATACTTGTGGGGTAAATGTATATTTATAAGTCTTATCAATTTGATGAGACTTTCTTTTTCGGAAATTTTTTGACTTTTACCCAAATTCCATTAAATAACATGTCAAAATGTCGTACAAATGTATGATTTTTCGCAAAAACATTGAGGAAAATCGACAAATGTTCGACAATATTAATAATATAACATGTTAGAGGTAGTAATATGCAAATAAATAGTGGAATTCGCTATAATGATAACGGTTTGACAACTTCAATCAGAGCTATGCACTTAGACAGTGTTTTGATTGGAATTAGCAACGAAAACGTTGGCGGTTTTGATAAAGTTGGTTATCAAAGAAAAGAGGCTGTAGTATCATCTTTTGCAGAGTTTTTAGGTGCTCATGCTGTTTCCACAACTAAAGATGATAGGGTTGGACGTATAAATATTTCTGAAAACCCTTTGGATATTGCTCTTGCCAATAAAGGGTATTTTCAAGTGCAAACTCCAAACGGCATAAAACTTACTCGTGATGGAAGATTTAAAGTTGCAGAAGATTCATCATTGCAAACATTG
>CALAWF010000149.1 GCA_937894665.1 uncultured bacterium
TATGATATGATGTGAGGGACAGTGTACACCAAGTAAAAAAATCTTTATAATTTACTTATGAAGATTTTTAAAAACAAAGCATTTACACTTGCAGAAGTCCTTATCACACTTGGAATAATCGGTGTCGTTGCTGCAATGACTATTCCAACTTTGTTAACTAAATTGGATCATAATGCAAAAATTGCCAAACTCCAAAAATCAATTTCTATTATGAATCAAGCAATGCGAATGTCTATTCATGACAATGGAGAATATGGTGGTTGGGATTCAACTTTGTCTCCTCGACCTTATGTAGAACAATATTTTGCACCTTATTTAAAAATCGTATCTTGGTGTGATACCGCACAAAAATGCGGATATAAAACAACTAATCCATGGGAAAATCAACAAGTTTATACCAATTTCAATATTGCGGGTCGTGTTCCATTTGTTACTATGGATGGAATATTGTTTTCTGTTATTACTCATGGCGGATTATCTTCTGGAAATGATGAAACAGATAAATTGTATGATTTTTCAGTTTCAAGTTCTTCAGGAATTATTGTTGATATAAATGTTGCAAATAATCCGAATCGATACGGCAATGATTTGTTTTTTTTAGTTCGTACGGATTCCGGTTCTGTAATGCCGCTTGGGTATAATCTGCCTGACGAAACTATTAAAGATGATTGTCAAAAGAAGAGATTAAGAATTTATTGTGCCGAAAGACTTCGTCGCAATGGTTGGAAAGCTCCACAAGATTACCCTTGGTAAATTTTTCTGTTATGATGTTTTTATTATGACATTGAATATTTACGCAATTACAGATTCCCATCAAGAAAGTAGAAACCTCAGCCGTTTGTTGAGCGGAATTTATAATTTTGAATATAAAAAATCATCCCCTTTTCTAATTTTAGATGCGGGAGATTTGTTCAAAGGTATTTATAAAAAAGATTTATCTGTCAATGCGTATTTAAAAATTAAAAAACTTTTACCGCAATCAGAAATTTTTATAACTCTTGGAAATAACGATTTTGGGTTTGCGAAGGCGGATTTTGAATATCTTTTGTCAACTATTGAAAAGTTTAATAACGCTGGGATAAATGTAGTCTGTGCAAATCTCAAAAACTCTAAGACTGGTGAATTCGCACCATGGGTTCCTCAATACAAAATTGTTGAACTTGATGGGTATAAAATTTTAATAACGGGTTTTTGTTTAAATAATACTTGTGTTAAAAAGTTTGGTTATGAACTACTTGAACCAGAGGAATGTTTTGCTGAGTTGCTAGGAGAAATTAATGGTAATTATGACAAAATCATTATCCTAAATCATCATTGGTATCCCTACAGTTTGAATTTGAAAAAATTTGCTCAACAAAAATTAAATAAAAAAATAGATTTGATAATTGGCGGTCATGAACATTCACCTATAAAGCCGGATTTTGAGAATAATATCTATTATCCGTATTCATTTGCTCGTTCGCTATATAAAATGCAGCTTGACGACATAATTTGTAATGTAGAAGAAATTAAAGTTGAAAATTTGGATTTTATTCCGGAATTTGAGAAACCAATTATAGAATATGAAAATGAAACACAACTACGAAAAACTATTTCTCATCGAGTTTTTAATTTAACGAAATGTTATTCTGACCCATGTCCTTTGGGGACATTTATTTCCGATAATATGAAAAAAGTGGGCAAAACCGAGATTGCGTTTCATTCAACAGGGTTTACAATGGGACCATTGAACTCAAAAGATAGTGATGTAATTACAAATTATGACATTAAAAGGGTAATGTGTGCTAACTGTGCTTTGGTAAAGATTGATATTTCAGTTGAAGAATTAAAAAAAGTTTTTGAAAATGCGACGCTGAATAGAATGTTCCGTGATAGAGGAAATTCAAGGTTTGTACAGTGTTCTCGCAATATCACGATTACTGGGGTTGGAGATTTTGAAACTAAAACCTATAAAATTACCCAAATTGAAATAAATGGGGAAAAGTTGTTGGATAAAAATTACAACCCAATTGATACTACCCGAAAATTTAGTGCAACAATTGACCCGTACATTGGTTCCGGTGAACAAGGATTCACTGTTTTACAAGATATTCCAAAGGTCAAAGTTTTGGATAATGACGGACATGAAGTTCGGATAGATGAATTATTTCGCAATTCTTTGAAGCTTGCAGATAAAAAATTCTCAACAATTGGAGAGACTTATCCAAGTTTCAAGATAATTGATAACCTTAACCAACAATAAAAATTTTTCCATGTTAGAATGGTCGTATGATAGAAAGATATTCAAGAGAAGAAATGGCAAAAATTTGGGATTTGGATTCCAAATTCAATTATTATTTGCAAGTTGAACTTGCTGTTTGTGATGCGTACGCTGAACTAGGAACAATTCCTAAAGAAGCAGCAAAAGAGATTAGAGAAAAAGCAACATTTACTGTCGAGCGAATTGATGAAATTGAACGAGAAGTTAGACATGATGTTATTGCGTTTTTGACTTGCGTAAATGAAAGTCTTGGCGATTTAGGACGTTATGTTCACGTTGGAATGACAAGTTCTGATGTAATTGATACTGCATTTGCTTTGCAAATTCAAGATAGCGGAAAAATTATTCTTGCGGATTTAGATAAAACTATTGCGACTTTGCGAATTTTGGCGGAAAAACATAAAGACACTGTTTGTATTGGCCGTTCTCACGGTATTCATGCCGAAATAATGACTTTTGCCGTAAAAATGTGTTCTTGGATAGATATTTTGTCAAGACAACGAGAAAATTTTGTACACGCTCTTGAACAAATTCGTGTAGGGCAAATTTCAGGACCGGTTGGAACTTATAGTAATATTTCTCCTGAAGTTGAGAAAGTTACTTGCAAACATTTAGGATTGAAACCTGCAAAGATTTCGACTCAAATTATCGCAAGAGATTATCACGCATATTTTATGCAGTCATTGGCTTTGATTGCAAGTGTTTTGGAACAGTTTGCAACTGAGATTAGACATTTACAGAGAACCGAAGTTTTGGAACTTGAAGAAGGTTTTGGTAAAGGGCAAAAAGGTTCTTCTGCTATGCCACACAAAAAGAATCCTGTATTGAGTGAAAACTTGTGCGGACTTGCAAGAGTGGTTAGGGCAAATTCAATTGTTGCACTGGAAAATATTCCATTGTGGCACGAGAGAGATATTTCTCACTCTTCTGCTGAACGTATAATTTTTCCTGATAGCTTAACTTTAGTTGATTTTATGCTCAATAGGTTTAACGGTTTGATGGAAAATATAGTTGTACATAAAGACAATATGTTGAAAAATACCAATAAATTTGGTGGTATTGTTTTTTCTCAAAAAGTTTTATTATCGCTTGTGGCAAAAGGCTTGTCTAGAGAAGATGCTTATGTGATTGTTCAGCGTAACGCATTAGATGCTTTCCAAAATCATGGAGATTTTAAGAAAAATTTATTGAATGATAAAGATGTAACCAATCTTTTATCATCAGAAGAAATAGAAAAAATCTTTGATAAACAGGGCTTTTTACAAAATATCCATACAATTTATGAAAAGTTTGAGATATAAAATTATTCAATAAATGTAATTTCTTCTTTGATATTAGTTTTAATTTTTGCAATCAATTCTTCTGGTTGTATGTTTAGAGCTTCACAAATTCTCCAAAAAGTTGTGAATTGGAGATCTGATTTTCCTAATTCAACATCAGACCAAATAGATTTTGATACATTTAATTCATTTGAAATTAAGCTGATAGATTTTCCTGTTTTTAGTCGAAGTTCTTTCACTGTTTCGCCAACAGCTTTTAGAATAGTTAGCCTTTTTTGTTTATTTTCAGCTTGCATATTTCTCTATCTTTTTTCAATTTCTTCTTTTAGAATTTCAACTTCGGCTTTGAGCTTGTTAATGTCGCAACGGATTGGGTCTGGAATTCTGTTGTGCATCAAGTTTCCTTGTTCATCAATAACCGCTCTATGGGCAATTCTCCCAGGAACTCCGACAACTGTTGAATGCGGTGGAACATCTTCTATTACAACTGAACCCGCACCAATTCTTACATTGTCGCCAATTGTAATATTCCCGAGAACTTTTGCTCCTGCTCCGACGATTACGTTATTGCCTAGAGTTGGATGGCGTTTGCCAGATTCTTTTCCTGTTCCGCCAAGGGTAACTTGTTGGTATATCAAAACATCATCCCCAACAATTGTTGTTTCGCCTATTACAACCCCTTCGCCATGGTCGATGAAAAATCTTCGCCCAATTTTTGCTGCCGGATGAATTTCAATTCCTGTGATAATTCTTGTCAAATACGAAATCATTCGAGGAATTAGTGGAATGCTCCATTTGTACAATCTATGTGCAAAACGGTATGCAATCAATGCGTGTAATCCAGGGTAGCAAAGAATTACTTCTAGAAAATTCTTTGCAGCCGGATCATTTTCATAAATAACTTTTATGTCTTCTTTTACTTTTGAAATTCCACGTTTGATTACTGATAGCATTTTATTTTACCAATTTTGCGAATTTACGTTTCCCTGCTTGTAATACTACGCTTTCATCAAATGAAATTGTATAACCCATGTCAGTAATTTTTTCGCCGTCAATTTTTACCCCGCCGCCTAGGATTAGTCTTTTTGCTTCTCCACGACTTGCAGTAAATTTTAATTCAGTGATTAAGTCAAGAATATTTTTACCTTGTTCAACTTTCACTTCTTGAATATCTTCAGGAATGCCTTTGTTAGAAACTACATTGATAAATTCTTCTTGAGCTTTATCTGCACCATCTTTTCCGTGATATTCTTCTGTGATTTGGTGAGCTAATTTCATTTTTATATTTCTTGGGTTGATTGAACCGTCGGCAATTTGTTTGTCATATGCTTCAAGTTCTTCTTTTGTTGCATCAGTCAACAAGCTGAAATAACGAGTAATCATATTATCCGGAATACTCATCAACTTTCCGAACATATCTTTTGCACTATCTGTTAGTGAAATACAATGTTCAGGATAAGTTTTTGACATTTTTACTACGCCGTCTGTTCCTTCAAGTAAAGGAAGCAAGATTACCAATTGTGGATATTTTTTGCCATAAGCACTTTGAATATCACGCCCTAAAAGAGTGTTAAATCTTTGGTCTGTTCCACCAAGTTCAATATCTGCATCGATTGCAACAGAGTCGTATGCTTGCATCAATGGATAGAAAAATTCGTGGATAGAAATTGGTCTGCCGTCAGCGTAACGTTTTGCGAAATCATCTCTTGTCATCATTTGAGCAACTGTTACTTGTGCTGAAAGTTTTAACAATTCGGTAAAACTCATTTTGTGTAACCAGTCAGCATTGTTTGTAACTTCTGCATTTGAAACATCCAAAACTTTTGACATTTGGTCAAAATAAGATTTTGCATTTTCTTCAACTTGTTCTTTTGTTAATGCTGGTCTTGTTTCAGATTTTCCTGAAGGATCCCCAACCATGGCAGTTGCTCCGCCTACGATTAGAACAATTTTATGACCTAGTGCTTGAAACTCTTTAAGTTTTCTCATAACTACGGTGTGTCCCAAGTGTAAATCCGGTCTTGTTGGATCCATCCCAAGTTTTACTCTTAGCGGAGTGTTTGTGTCGGCTGCGTGTTGCAATTTTGCAGCCAATTCTTCAATTCCGCCAGGTAAAACTTCAGCATTTCTTGCGATGTGTTTCGCTTGATTTATAAATTCTTCTCTTATTTCTGTCATAATCTTTCTCCTATATTTACCAAAAATTATATCAAAAACATGGCAAAAAATATTTTTACAAGTTTTAAACTCAATATGATGAATAATGTTAGTTTTACCGGATTGCAAAATATGGGTTCTTGCATTCAACCTTATAAAATTGAAGGAAAAGGTCATATTTATGCTGTATCTTTACTTGCAAAATTAACTGATGACTTTCAAGGTAAGGATTTAACAGAGTTTGAGAATGTTTTGCGAAAATGTTCCGATTCATTTAATCATCGATTTCCTCAAGATAAAAATTTTATCCATATTCAGACCCAAGAATTTATCCCAGAAGATGAAAATTTTGAGTCTATTCCCAAATTACTAGTTAATGGTTATGTTGTCCCAACAGAAACTAAAACTATGCCATTATTTTCATACATTGCTAAGTTTACTAAGAAATGTATGGGAATCTCAGAAAAGGATTATAAAATAGCAAGGGATTTTAAATATGGTCCAGACGGAGATAGTTATCTTACTCCTATTCGCATTTCTGATTATGATTTTACTCCAGAAGAACGTAAAGAATTGTTAGATGAAGTTTATTCTTTGGATAAAGTAAAAGAAAATGCAGAAATAATTAATGATAATATTCAACGTCAAATGATGGATTATTTCGCATAATAGGAAATTTATTCCAGTTCTTTCAGTTTATTTCTTAATTCGCTTGCTTGGTAATTGTAGTATTCAAGCCAAGTTTCTTCCGTTTTTTCATCTTTTATTTGATTTTCACAAACTGCTCGAATCCGTTTTTGGTCAAGTTCATTAAGTTGAGAAATTATTTCAGAAATTTTTGTTGTTTTTTCTCGCTCTTTTAAAATTTTTTCATAATCCGGATTTTGAATAATTTCGCCGTTTGAAAAAATGTATTTTTCACTATCAGAAATAAATTCTTGGCAAATTTGCTCTGATACTTCAATATTTTGAATATCTTTATTCAAACATTTTGCACAGCCTGCACCGTTCAATTTATCATTTTCTATATAAATATAATATTTCATTTTTATCCTTTCTATCTTGCTTTTCTGTAACCGTCAATTGTTAGAATAAGTTGTCCGTTGTATTCTTCTGTTCTTGCAACGTAAAGTTTTTTATCCTTTCCTAAAGGAATAATAACTGAACCGGCTCCGGTTGCATTTAGAGATGCTCTTGATCTTGCATTGCACAAATAGATATTGTTCGACATTAATGATGATTTTAATAATGCTGCAATATAAGCTCCATTAGTATTTGTTGTAACAACTCTGCCGGAAAGTAGTATCTCGTAAAGATTTTCGTCTTGTGGCAGATGAGCAGATAAATCATATGTTAATGCAGTTGTGCCATTTACTGATACTCCATCCACAATAGAGTGATGACAGAATTGCCATTCTCCGTCAATATCTTTGTTGTTTGCTTTTGAATCTAATGTAGATTTTCCTGTTTCGTCAATATTAGACAAATCGACATTTAGTTTTGCAGAATTTGTTTCTTCAATCTTGTTTAGAACAGCTAAAAAGTTTGCATTAACTTCATCGGCTTTAGCTTTTGTTCCAGGGACAAAAGAGTACGGAATTCCTGATGTCATAAAATCCTTTCTGACAATTCCAATAACTCTTTAGGCTTTATATTTAAACGAAATAACAACTTATTATATCATATTATTTCAAAATCCGTCAACTAAGAATTTTTGTTATTTAAAAAGTTCTATAATTTCAACATTAAGAAATTGTGCTATTGCAGATATTTTATCAATGGTAATGTTAAGTTTTCCATTTTCGACTTTCCCGATATAAGAACCGTCCAAATCTAAGTTAAGAGAAAGCTCTTCTTGAGAGTATCCTTTTTGTTTTCTCAGCTTTCTAATATTTTTGCCTAACTTTTTCTTGATGTCCTTTACCATAAAAATAATTGTGGCAATAATTGAATAATAAATCCACGATTGACAGTCGTGTAAAAACATGATACATGTTGATAGGTATGAGGTTAGCAGGGTTTAAAATTAAAACGAGGAATGATAAATTTAAGGGATTTACTTTAGCTGAAATTTTGATTACTTTGGGAATAATTGGTGTTGTTGCGGCAATAACAATTCCATCATTGGTAGCAAAATATCAAAAGAAAATAACTGTTATCCAATTAAAAAACACGTTTTCCACATTACAACAAGCTGTAAAAATGTCTTCAGAAGATAATGGAGATTGTGAAGATTGGGATTATACTCTTTCAAAATCTGAATTTATTGAAAGATATTTTCTCCCATATTTAAAGGCTTCAAAAGTTGATATGACAATAACGTTCACGGATTTGAAAGGGGGTTCTCATACTTTTGGTAATTCTTATCCGAAATTTATGTTATTAGATGGCTCTGTAATAATATATGTTCAGCATAATTTCCAAGTTTCAAATCATCTTGTTGTTGATTTGAATGGACTTGCAAAACCAAATAAAGTTGGACGTGATGTTTTTGTTTTGTCTTTTTGGGGGAATACATTATCTACATATACACAATATTCTGACCTTAAAATGAAGCATAATGACTTAATTTATAGAGGTGGTACAAGTGGGCAATGTTCAAAATATGCCGCTGGAGGAATTTTGGGTCCGGGGTCGTATTGTTCCAGATTGATTCAAACGGATGGTTGGAATATTAGTAATGATTATCCGTGGTAGATTTATAGGAAAGTTTGATGGATTAATGGATAATATACAATTAGAACATCATTCCTCTCTGAGGAAGAGGGGTTGATTTGGAAAAGTAAAAAACTCTCTCGAAATTGTAGCTTTTCGCAATTAGCTCAAAGACAATTTCACTCTCTCCCTAGGAGAGAACATAGAGTTGTGTTTCCGAGTGTGGTGTAAATTCATGACTCTAGTTAGAGATACTTCGCTTTGCTCAGTATGACGAAATCCGCACTGTCATTCCGAATTTAGTTCGGAATCTCTCTCCGAATGCTCCAGCTAGAGATGCTGAAATAAATTTAGCATGACAAAAATAATTGAAAAATAACTTAGCAATTAAAAAACTCCCGGAGATGGATTCGAACCACCGTTAAAAGAGCCAGAATCTTTCGTCCTGCCACTAGACGATCCGGGATTATGTTACTTTTCAAGTGAATTTTATCATTTGAAAATATATTTTCAACCCTGCTTTATTGGCAATTAATTTTTACGTTTGGTTTTATAATATATAAGGTAGAAATATGTCTATAAAAATATCTTCTGATTCGGTATTAAATAGTTCTCTTTTGAAAAAGGTCGGTGAATTGGCAACTTCAATTGACAGTAAGGCGGTTAATTCTCCTATTCAGTCTGTTGCTCCTTCTTCATTAGCAGATAGTAAATTAGCAAATGAAATTTCGACAAATTATGCGAAGGCTGCTTTAAATATTCACGATGCAAAAGATACTGTAATTTCGTCTTTCAAAGAGATATTAAATAAATATTTTGTAAAAGGTGATGAACAAATTTCTCCTCGTATTATTTTTCGGCCTAAAGAAGGTCTGGTGAGATTTAGGATTGGAAATGAAATCTCAGGGTTTCCGGGATTAATACAAGATAATAAAATGATATGTGCATACTATGATAAGAATTTAAAGCCCAACAGAGTTTATTCTTTTTCAAATAGTGGTGAAATTGATTTATTAGATTTGGAAACATCTACAATGCGGCATTATTCCAAGGAAGATATTGACGCTTTGAAGTATTA
>CALAWF010000150.1 GCA_937894665.1 uncultured bacterium
TGCAACATCATTTGTTTTAGATGATACTTCTTTTAATAATTGAGCTCCAGAATTTTCCAAAGCATCTTTCAATTCGATTTCTTTTGCAATAGTTACACCATCGTTAACGATTTGAGGTGCACCGAATTTTTTAGTCAAAATTACATTTCTTCCTTTAGGTCCAAGTGTAACTTTAACGGCATCGGCTACTGCATCAATACCTTTAAGAAGAGCTTTTCTAGCTTCTTCGTCAAAAATAATACGTTTTGCCATTTTTATATCTCCTTTTAAAAACTTTTAAAATTATTCAATTACAGCTAAAGCATCTTTGATAGAAAGAATTTTATATTCAGTTCCATCAACTTTTACGTCAGTACCGGCATACTTAGCGTAAAGAATTGTATCTCCAACTTTAACGTCCATAGGTTCTCTTTCGCCTTTGTCGTTCATTTTGCCAAGACCAACTGCAACAACTTCACCTTTTTGAGGTTTTTCTTTAGCACTGTCCGGAATAAAAATTCCACCAGACGTTTGTTCAGTTTCTTCAACAACTTTAATAACAATTCTTTCACCTAATGGTTTAATCATAATATCCTCTCCTTTTACCTAACTTCTATAACATTCACAATACATTTATATAACGGAATTAAGGAAAAATTAATAAAATTAAGGAAAAATTAATTATTGGATTAACAATTAATGATGTTAAAAAATTTTTGTTAAATTTTCTATGGATACACCTAAAATAGTGGAGATTTTGTATAAGATATAAATAGATGGGGCTTTTTCTCCGCGTTCTATACAGCCTATAAAGTTTCTTGCTGAATTGATTTTGAAAGCAAGTTCTTCTTGTGAAATTCCTTTTGCTTGACGGAATTGTCTAATTCTCTCTCCTAATAGCTTTAAATATTTATTTTTTTCTATAAAATCTTGCTCCATAGAAAATATTGTGTTATACATAATTCATATTCACTACCACTTATAGGTGGTATAATTTCGAGGAGATTTTATGAAGAGAAAAGCATTCACTTTAGCAGAAGTTCTAATAACTTTAGGTATTATTGGAATTGTAGCTGCAATAACAATTCCTTCTTTGATTACTAAATATCAGCAGAGAGAAACTGTTACTAAATTAAAAGATACCTACTCTATAATTGCTAATGCGGTTAGATTATCTGAAGAAGAGAATGGTGATTTGGAAAGTTGGGATATTTCTAATAGTCGAGAAGGTTTTGATAATTATATTGCTCCATATTTAAAAATAAGTTCTAAAAAATTAAATGGTGGAACTATTTCTTATTTATATCCCGATGGAAAAAGAAAAGAAGTTCTTTTGTCAGTTATAGCATCTGGAGGTTATTCTTATTTTTTGCTCTCTGGAGTTCAATTATTTGTTCCTTCTGGTATAAAAGGACGTATTGATTTCCTTATTGATTTGAATGGTTACAATCGTCGCCCAAATCAAATGGGGAGAGATGCTTTTTACTTAATGATATATCCAGAAATTGGAGTTCAATTTAACCAGTATAATGATAGGGAATACAACACTGGAACTTTTACATTAAAGACGAGAGAAGAATTGAAAAATGGTCCAGCTCAATATAATTATCAGTGCAATAAAAATGGTAACGGTATGTGGTGTGGGGCATTAATACAGCGAGATGGTTGGCAAATAAGTAAAGATTATCCATGGTAAAAAATTTCTTTTTTATTTTTTTATCTTCATTGTATAATCAGTCTATGAATAAAAAATTATTTGTAATTTCAGGATGTTCAGGTGTTGGCAAAGGCACTGTATTAAAAGAATTTATGGCAAGAAATTCTAAAGATTTTATGTTGTCTGTTTCTTGCACAACAAGAAAACCTCGCCCAGGAGAGGTTGATGGTGTGAATTATTTTTTCTTAACTCAAGAAGATTTTCAAGATTGTATAAAAAAAGACAAATTCTTAGAATATGCTCAGTTTGCAGGAAATTTCTACGGCACAAAGCAAAAATACATTAATCAAAAATTTGAAGAAGGCATGAATATAATTCTTGAAATTGAAACTCAAGGAGCTTTACAGGTTAAGAAAAAAATGCCGGAAGCTGTTTTGATTTTCATTGCCCCTCCAAGTATTGAAGAATTAGAACATCGCTTGAGAGGTCGTCATACAGAAGACGAAGAAACGATTCAAAAAAGATTAAATCTTGTGAAAACTGAATTGGAACGTTCTAAACAATACGATTATGTTGTTGTGAATGACGATTTGGAACGGGCTATTGCAGAAGTTGAAAGTATTACAAGAAAAGAATTAGAAAAATAATTTTGTTTCCTTAACTCAAAAGAAAGAAGGAACTTGTGGAGTTAAATAATAAAACAATTTTAATTGGTATAACAGGCGGAATTGCAGCATATAAAATTTGCGAACTTATAAGAAAGTTCAAAAAAAATGGTGCAAATGTTAGAATTGTTTGTACTCCTAATTCTCTAAATTTTGTTACCAAATTAACTCTGCAAAATTTGAGTCAAAACGAAGTTTATATAGAAGAATTTGATGTGAAAAATTGGAAGCCTGAACATATTTCATTGGCTGATGAAGCTGATATAATGGTTATTGCTCCTGCTACGGCTAATACGATTTCTAAAATTTCTCAAGGTATAGCAGATAATCTTTTAACTTCAATTGCGTGTGCATTTTCTAAGAAAATGATTATAGCACCTGCGATGAATTGTAATATGTGGAATAATCCTATTATTCAAGAAAATTTATCGAAATTAAAAGCAAGAGGAATTGAAATCTTAGAACCGGAGAGTGGATTTTTGGCTTGCGGGTATTTGGGTAAAGGACGTCTTTGTTCTTTGGATAAAATTTTCAACGCAACTGTAGAATGTTTAAATTCCTCTCAAAAGTTAAAAGGAAAAAAAGTTGTAATAACATCTGGGGGAACAATAGAAGATATTGACCCTGTTCGTTATATTTCAAATTATTCATCTGGAAAAATGGGAAAGGCTATTGCTGATTCTGCAAGAGATATGGGTGCCGAAGTTGTATTGATTACAACAAAAGATTTTGAAGCTCCATATAAAATAACGAAGGTAAAATCTGCAATTGATATGCAAAATGCTCTAAATGATGAATTTGAATCTACTGATATTCTCATTATGGCGGCTGCGGTTGCAGATTATAGAGTAAAAAATTATTCAGTGCAAAAGATGAAAAAAGGAAGCGAAGATAATATTACTCTTGAGCTTGTGAAAAATCCTGATATTTTACAAGGCTTGTGCGAAAGAAAAGCAAAAGATTCTTCAAGTTGTATAATTGTAGGGTTTTGTGCCGAAAGTGAAAACTTGTTAGATAATGCAAAAACAAAGATTGCTAAAAAAGGTTGCGATTTTTTAGTTGCGAATGATATTTCCCGCAAGGATATTGGTTTTTCTTCTGACGATAATGAAGTTACAATTTTAGACAAAAATGGCGGAATGAATAAAATTGAAAAGGCTTCGAAGAAAGTTATCGCTAGAAAAATTTTAGAATTTATTACAAAATAAAAGGTTTTCTGACATATGGATAAATATGAAATTTCAAAACTTATAGAAAATTTTGCTCCACTTGATACGGCTGAAAGTTGGGACGCTTCCGGCTGGGTTATTGATAATCACAAAATGAATAATATTTCAAAAATTATGCTTTGTTTGACACCTACAGAGGATGTTTTTTCCCAAGCATTGAATGAAGGGTGTGATATGGTTGTTTCTCATCATCCGATGTTTTATTTACCATTTTCAACTTGTATTATGGATGAAAGTTTTCATCCAAAGTTGAATGTCTATTCTGCTCATACAAATATGGATAAGGCAAATGGCGGAACAACTGATACAATTATAAAAACTTTGGGATTAGAAGAATATAAAATTCCTATTGAACATGAGTTTTTGAGAATGGTTGAACTTCCTAATAGGATTTCTATTGAAGATTTTTCAAAAAAAATATCTAAAATTTCGCCAAATGGAAGATTAGTAAATAACAGAAATATAAAACATTTGCAAAAAATTGCATTTTGTGCCGGAAGTGGTTCGGAATTTATCACGGATGCAAAAGAATTTGGTGCAAATTGTCTTGTAACTGGAGATTTAAAATTCCATACAGCGTTGGATAGTGAAATTGTGGTTTATGATATTGGGCATTTTGAATCTGAAATTTTAATCCTCCCCGTGTTTGAAAAACTAATCGGAGAGGATGTTGAAATTGTTTATGCAAAAGAGAATAGCCCATTTTGTTTGATTAAATAATTTTACCAATTACTTCTTGTAAGTGCTTGTTTTCCGTTTTTGTCATACATTTTGTCTTTGTACCAAATACCTTGGAATTCTTTATCTGGTCCAAACATATATTGCATATCTTTTGATAAGAAATAGATTGCACTTTTTAATTGCCCTTTTCTATCGTATTGCATTGATGTATATGGATAGTTTGGATATTCTTTTGACATCAAATCTGTATAGTATAATTTGCCGAATGCGGAATAGTAAAACGCATTTGTTGGATTATTTTTATATTGGATTGCATACATTACAAGAGTTCCTTTTTTGAAATAGAATGCACAATACTTTGCATCTTCATCTTCTGTAACTCCGTTATTTGTGAGCATATAGTGATGTTTGAAATCTCTATCTTTATAATATTTTGCAAATTCTTTTTTGAACTCCTCTTTACTGAAATAAATTTTACTTGAATTATTTTCAAAAAGAAGATTTTTGTATTTTTCAATATTTTCATCTCTTTGACTTTGTTCAAGAGTTAGCCAATCAAAGGTGATTTCAGCTTGAAGGGGAGCAACGTTTGTTTCGGGTTCAATTGCTTCAATCTGTTTGTCTGATGTTTCATCGATTGTTGTTATATTTTCAAATGAAAATGCTTTCTGTCCAAAACCGAATGCTAATAGTAAAAATAGCGAAATAAAAATCTTTTTCATATATTCCCCTTTTTATAATGTGTTATTTAAAATTTTATATGCTGTTCTTAATTTTATTGAAAATAGATTATCTTCATTTTCAAAAAGTAATTTTTCTGATACGGCGTATTCTTCCGGTTCAATAAATCCATTAATTTCAAAACCTGCAAATTTCTTATTATTATCTCTCTTTGTCTTAGTTGAAATTGCATAAACAAAAGCAGCCATGTCCTTTTTATCAATAAGTCTGTCGCCTGTTTCTTCTCCGTGTGCTGAAATTTTATCAAATGCGGTTTTGATTTGAACTTTTACCTTTGACATATAGTCCGGTCTATTCATTACATCGAAGTGTCCAAAGCGATATTTCAACATAAAAGTTTCGTATTGATTATAATCAAGTTTTCCTGTTAGATTTCTTGATTCTCTGGCTATAAATAATAAATAAGACTCTGCCAAGGATTGAATTTCTTCTTTCAATGTTTCATCGAGCTGTTTTATATCTTCAGGCGTTTTGTTTTCTTTTGATGCAAGTTTTCTCCAAGAAGGAGGAACAACTTCAAATGGTTCAGCTTTTGGGTTTGTAATTCCGCTTTGAGTAACCATATCATTTATAATTAGAGCAAATGCTTCTCCCAATTCAGCATTCCCACCTGATAATTCAGTTAGAATGGAAGTTCTTGCTGTATTGAATGAAGAAGCATTTTGCCCAAAATTTTGCATATAATTGAAATCCTTAGCTTATATCCCAACGACCACAAGTTCCGCCCCAACGAGCGATAATGTTGCCTTTTACGTCTTTAATTTTTTCAACGTGTTGAACTTGATCCATACCTTCAACAATTGTAATAACTTCGCAATTGTTTGAACATCCGGTGCAAGCACAAGTTATTGATGTAAAGTGCATATCTGCAACATTCCATCCTTTGAATTTTGTTGGCGTTTCTGTGTATTGGTGATTTTCCATCGCAAGAAGAGCTGCACCAATAGCCCCCATTGTTTGGTGATTTTCAGGAACGACAATTTTAGTATTTAAGGCTTCTTCAAATGCTTTAACCATACCTGTATTTGTTGCAACGCCACCTTGGAATGAAACTGTTGGGAGTAGTTCTTTCCCTAGAGCCAAGTTGCTCAAATAGTTTCTAACAAGGGCTTGGCAAAGACCGTATAACAAATCTTCTACAGGGTAACCAAGTTGTTGTTTGTGAATAAGGTCGCTTTCGGCGAAAACACCGCAACGTCCGGCAATTCTTGCTGGATTAGTTGAGCGTAATGCAGTTTCTCCAAATTCTTCAATTGGAACATTTAATCTTTGTGCTTGGTGATCTAGGAAACTTCCTGTACCGGCTGCACAAACTGTATTCATTGCAAAATCTGTTACGATACCATCACGCAAGATAATAATTTTACTATCTTGACCGCCGATTTCAAGAATTGTTTGAACTCCCGGAATATTTGTACTTGCTGCAACTGCGTGTGCTGTAATTTCATTTTTTACAACATCTGCACCAACAAGTGAACCCGCTAAAGCTCTTCCGGAACCGGTTGTTCCAACACCCATTACTTCGTATTCTGTTAATCTTTTTGAATACAAATTATTTAAACCTGTTTGAACTGCAAGTACTGGTTTACCGGCAGTTTTTAACATAACACTATCAACGTATTTACCTGTTTCGTCAACAAGTGCAAGTTTTGTTGTTACTGAACCAACGTCTATCCCTAAATATACTGTTAAACTCATGTTTTCTTCCTTTTTCTATAACAGTATTATGATAGCATAAAAATCCAATATACAAAATTTTTGTTAAATATTCCTTAACACGAAGCTAGTGCATAATGTCGTTTTTGTTAAGTTCACCAATATAATCTATTGAGCTTTTGTTTGGCATTCCTTCCAGCCAGTCAGAAAGCATATTTTCTAACTTTGAAAGTTTGAACATTTCTATTGTTGATTGAATTTTATATTCTAAATCCGGAGTACCATTTTGTATTGCTAATTCCATAATGTATATCCTCTTGTCTGTATATTATATATAAACCCGTTTTTAGGGTAAGAATTACACTATTTTAAGAAATATTAATAAATTCGTATTTCCATTATCTAAACTATTAAATTTTTAAAGTTTTTAAATTATACTGTTTGTTATGAAGAAGATTGTTTTGTTATTGATATTGGGAGCTTTAGTTGCTCCATTTACGCTTCAAAAATCAGAAGCGTCATTGATTTCTGATAGATCATATCGTGCAGAAATGAATAAAGAAAATCGTCAGGAATTAAAGCAGGTTAAGAATTTATTTAAAATCCATGAAACCTATGCTAACAATCATGATATAAAGGGCTTAGGTTCTTTATATTCTGATAAATATATGAACAGTGATGGTTTTGGAAAAGAAGTTTATTTTAAAAGCATAAAAGATACTTGGGATTCTTGTAAAGATTTGACTTATCAAACAAAAATCATTTCTACAAATATTTCAGGGGACTATGCTTCTGTTAGTGTTGAAGAAACTGCTAATGGAACAATTACAGATATTTTGGATTCAAATCCGATTGCAGGAGAATTACATTCAAAGTCAACAGGAATTTATTACCTTGAAAAAGTTAATGATAAATGGTTTATTGTTGGCGAAACGGCTTTAACAGATGAGTCTTCTTTGCTTTATGGTGATGCTAGATTTATGAATATTGAAATTCAGGCACCAAATCAAGTATCTGCCGGTGATGTTTATACAACAACGGTCAAAGTAGATGGAGATTCTGATATGTTTATTATTGGGGCTATTGATAGAGATCCTGTTACGTATCCTGCAAATACCCCTAAAAGTGAACTTCGAGCTATGCCTCAATCTCAGACATTGGAAAGATTGTTGAAGGCTAATACTGATAACCTGAATGAATATGCCGTGGCTTCATTAGCAATTTCAAAAGCTAAAAATGTTCAAGATACAACATTTAGGGTTTACCTTGCAGGGCTTGCTTGTGTAATGAAACGTGTAAATGTAATTCCTAAAAATAATTTTGTAAAAGTAGAGGATTAAGATGGATAAATCAATAGGTAAATATTTTTTCTTGGTATGTTGTTTTATATTTTGGTTGTTCTTGGCTTTGTTTTCGTCAAAGTTAATTGTTGATAATCTTACTTCAGGTCATCATTATTCAAATGCGGTTTTTCAATTGCATTATTTGAAAAATACCGGAGCAGCTTTTAGTTTATTGCAAAATGCAAGAGAATTTTTGATAATAATTTCAATTGTTGCAACAACAATGTTATTTTTATATGTTCATCACCATATAAAAAATATTCATTATATTTCTGTTTCATTTATAGCAATACTTTGCTCCGGAATAATGAGTAATTGCCACGAGAGGATTGTTTTAGGGTATGTTAGGGATTATATCCAATTGAATTTTATAAATTTCCCTATATTTAATGTTGCAGATATATTTATTACAATTGGGGTTATCGCTTTGATTGTAATTTTATTATTTTATAAAGGTAGATAGCCAGATGTTACTTGTGATTGATGAAAATGCTGAAAATTCCAGATTAGATACTTATTTGGCGGAACTTTATGATGGCATTTCTCGGTCAAAAATTCAATCTGCAATAAAGTCGGGAAAAGTTACTGTTAACGGAGTTGTCAAAAAGGCTTCTTATTCATTAAAAGAAGGCGACAAGATAGAATTTGAAAATCTTGTTGAAGAGAAAGTTTTGGCGATTGAACCTGAAAATATCCCTTTGGATGTAGTTTGGGAAGATGAAAATATGGCAGTAATTAACAAGCCTTCTGGCATGTTGACTCATCCTACTTTTATTGAAACTTCCGGTACATTAGTAAATGCTTTGCTTTATAAGTATGGTCAAAATCTTTCGGATGTTAATGGAGAATTTAGACGAGGAATTGTTCATAGATTGGATAGAAATACTTCCGGATTGTTGATGATTCCTAAAAATAATAAGACTCATGAATATTTGGCAAATTTGATTAAAAATCATGATTTAACAAAAAAATATCATGCTGTTTTGGTTGGGAATTACCCAAGAGATAATGATGTGATTTCTGATCCTATAGGTAGAAATAATCTTAACCCTAAAAAAATGGCTGTTCGTCCTGATGGCAGACCAAGTGTTACCAAGTTAAAGGTTATTGAACGATTTGGAAATGAAGCTACTTATGTAGAATTGAATTTAATTACTGGCAGAACTCATCAAATTCGGGTTCATACAAGTTATAAAAAGCATCCTGTCTATAACGATACAATGTATGGTGCGGGACAAGGAAAAGTTAAAACTCAAGAACAAGTTTTGCAGTCTTATTATTTGAAGTTTGCAAAACCATTTTCACAAGAGATAATAGAGTTGGAAATAGAACCGGATGAAAAGTTGTCAAAAGTTTTGACATATTTCAGAAATAGGAGAGTTTAATAGATGAAAAGAATGTTTATCGGTTTAAGTGTTATTGTGCTAGTTGCAGTTGTTTATCTTGCAATAATGAACTACAGCAATTATAT
>CALAWF010000151.1 GCA_937894665.1 uncultured bacterium
GCGTAAAGAAAAGTTAAGCTAAATTTTAAGTGTATAAACTACCCTTGTAGTAAGAGTTTTAGACAAAATTTTTACTAGGCATACTTATCGTAAACCAATCCTGTGCTTGACAAAAATAATAAAAAGAAATAATCTACTACATAAGTAATACTTATTTTCTTTTTATTAGTGAGTAGAAACATGAGGTAGGCGATTAGATGAGAATTACACCAGTACAAAACACAACCATTTATCCAACAAATTACAGACAAAGGGAAACGACCAAAATTACAGAAAACCAAAACTCTACAAATCAATACATGAGTGGAGTTCAAAATTTTGGTTATGGAAGAGATTTAGTTAACAGACCAAACATTTCATTCAAAGGAAACGAAGTTCAAAAAGCTGCAAAAATTTTGCTTGAACAAGTTCCTTTTGAAGACAAATTAGCTACATTATTTCAAAACTTGAAAGTTGGAGATATTGTTGTTGCTGGGGCAAACTTCAATGATGCACAAAAAGCCCTATCTAAAAGTATCGATAAATTAGGTTTTGCAATTAAAAAAGAAATATTTATGCAAGATAAAAACTTGAAATCAAATTTTGCATTCTTCAAGAATATTCTAGGAGATATTGAAACTTTAAACATTAATGATAAGAAAATGACACTTATCACTGGAGGGAAAAGATATAAACTTGACTCTGGAAATAGTTTTTATATCGTAAATAATGACACTATTCAATATGGCTCAGATGTTTTACACCTAAAAGATAAACCAAAACATGACTTGTGGAAAATGAAATCAGGATTTTCAACAGTTCATGATTTTTCAAAAGAAGTGCAAGAAGATTTAGCAAAATTAAATAAAAAAACTGTTGCTAAAAGAATTCTTTTAGCAGAAAAACCGGTAACACAGCTCAACTTCTCAAAAATAGGTGGTCAAGACAAAGCTATTGAAGAACTTAAAAAAGGTATTTTATATCCTGTAAAATACCCCGCTGCTTATACGGATCAAGATATTACAAGAGGTTTTATACTTCATGGACCTGCAGGAACAGGTAAAACAGCATTGTGTAAAGCACTTGCGAATGAAGCTGGAATTAATTGCGAATACATAAGCGCTCCTGCGTTTCAACAAAAATATGTTGGAGAATCAGAAGCAAGTGTTCGAGAATTTTTTGACAGATTGGCAAAATCACAACCTTCTATTGGTATTATTGATGAAATTGATGCCGTAGGAGCCAAAAGAGGAACCGGTGATCACTATGACGACAAGTTAATTGACCAAATTTTAACTTGTATGACAGATATTTATGATAACGGCGACAATGTTTATATTCTTGGTTTAACCAATAAATATGAGGGACTGGACCCTGCACTAAAAAGAGCAGAAAGATTTAGTAAGCATATTTTAGTTGGTGCACCTGATAAAGATGGTGTTAAACAAATATTTAACATCCACACTGCGGGAAGACCTTTAGACAAAGATGTTAATGAAGCCGAACTTGTTGACAAGATGTATTCATTGAAAACAGTAGGTAGTGATATAAAATTTATTACCAAACTTGCAAAAGAAGAAATGATGAAACGTTTAGGAATCTACGAAAAAATGGAAAATGGAACATTCAAAGATGCTGATATAGCAAATGCAACTATAAAACATCAAGACTTCTTAAATGCAATTGAATCATTTAAAGCTCAACACAAAACAAACAGCAGAAACCCAATCGGTTTTGGAAAGTAATTTTCCTCATCCTTCTTATATAACTATATACGCTGACAGCTCCTAAGATAAATTAGGAGCTTTTAATTTTTATTTATTACTCTCCAAACACTTGTTTTCTAACAGCTAATCCGGTATTTGTAGTAGCTAAACCGGCTTGAGAACTTTCTTTTAGCGTCGGAGACATCAAAGCACCTGTTTGTTCCATTGCATCAATAACTTCATCTATAGGTATTTTAGATTCAACACCGGATAAAGCAAGTTCGGCAGCAGTAATTGCATGAACGGCTAAAAACGGATTACGTTTGACACAAGGGACTTCAACTAACCCCGCAACTGGATCACAAGTTAAACCTAATAAATTTTTCATAGCTAAAGCAGCCGCATTAAGAATTTGCGAAATATTTCCACCTTGCAATTGGCAAACTGCTCCGGCACTCATCGCAGAGGCAACTCCACATTCTGCCTGACAACCGGCAACAGCACCCGCTAATGAAACTTTTGCAGAAATAATTCTCCCAATTTCTCCAGCCGTTATTAAGGCATTCAACTGTTCTCTTTCTGAATGGTTATATTCTTCCGATACAGAAACTAACGCCGCAGGTAAAATACCGCAAGAACCGGCAGTAGGACAAGCAACAATTTTACCCATTCTAATATTTTCTTCACTGGTTGCCAGTGCATATTCCAGAATTTTTTCAAACAACGGACCAAACATAGAGTGTTCTGATTTATATCTTTTTTGAACTCTATAGCAATCTTGACCACACATTCCACTCATTGAAAGTTCTTTACTAGCCATCCCAGTTTGAATAGCTTCTTTCATCGCAAATAAACTCTTATTCGCAAATGTACGAACTTCTTCTACTGTAATATCAGCTTCTGATGCCATATTTTCTTGGGCTATTTCATAAATTTGCTTATTTAAAGATAAACAAGCATCTTTTAACTGTTCGAATGTATTTATACTTATAACCATATTAATTTTCCAATTTCTCTACATAACTAACAAAATAAACTTCCGGAATTTCTTCTACCGTTTCAACAACACCAGAATCTATATTTCCATCAATACTGATAATCATTGATGCTTCTTTTCCTTTTGCACTTCTATCGCAAATTAAAGAGGCAATATTTATATTCTTTGATTGAAGAATAGATGTAACTTGTGAAATCATTCCTGGCATGTCCTTATAAACAAGGATTAAAGTGTTATATTTTCCGGTTAGCTTAACATTAAAATCATTAATTTTTCTAATCGCAACTTCACCAGCACCAACAGACTCTCCGGCAATAAACATTTTATTTTCACCGTCAAATAACATTTCAACAGCGTTTGGATGATATTTAAAATTATCATAATATTCAAAGCTATAATCAATTTGTTTTGCTAAATCAGAATCAAAAATATTTTTTATTCTTCTATCTTCAACACTTAAACCTAATACTCCGGCAAGTAAACCTTTTTCGGTTCCATGTCCTTTTCCTGTATGAGCATAAGAATTGTACAATTTAAACACAACCTTTTTCGGAGTATTTTTATAAATATTTTTAGCTAACAATCCCAAACGGACAGCACCGGCAGTATGAGAACTGGATGGACCAATCATTACAGGCGAAATAATATCAAACAGTGTGGATTTTTTCATTTAGTAATCCTCTTTTAAATTATTTTCAATACGTTCTTTTAAGGCTTTTGTATTTTCAATTTCTTGAACTTTTTTATCTACAATTCCTTTTTGCGAATTAACTCTAGCGTTGTCATCAAATGGATTTGAGCGTCCATAATTTGAATGGAAACAAGTAAAATACAAAACAGTAATAATAACAACAACGATGAGTAATTCTAAAACCCCAAAAGCTCTTTTCATCTTTTTAACCTACTTCAATCTATTTTTTGTAATATACATTGTAACAGCATCTTCTACAGTTTCAGGAGTTTTTAGAGATTCATTTACATTTCTAAATTTCTTCAACTGTTTTAAAGATAGGAACCTGTTATATACAGAAAGCCCGATAAATAATACAAGAGAAGCAATAACAATTGCAAGCATTACAATTGCGTACTTTTCAATCATAGGTTTCATTGCTCTTAATCTCGCACCATAAGCATAAGCAAAGTTAGTAGTACTAAAAAGTACTACTAATATTGCTAATATAAAATTTTGAAAGAATTTATTCTTCAACTTCATCTTCAGATTTTTTCTTCTTTCTTGATGTTTTTGCAGCTTTAGAAGCTCCTCTGTTTGGTCTTCTTGTTCTTTTCTTTGGTGCTTCTTCTGCTTGTTCTTCTTGAGGTTGAACTTCGACAGCCGGAACTTCTTCAACAACCGGTGTTTCTGTAGAAGATTCCTTTACTTCTTCTACCGGG
>CALAWF010000152.1 GCA_937894665.1 uncultured bacterium
ATTGAGTATATCGAAGTTTCAGATGTAGATTATGATGATATTTTATATATAACATCACATGTTCAAGAATTTACTTCTGATAACCGTTCAGGAATTCCTGGAACATTGCACAGAATTAGTGCAATAAGAAATAGACAAGGTAAAATTGTAGGTCTTACTTGTAGAATTGGACGTGTTGTAACCGGAACTATTTCTTGTATAAAAGATTTTTGCTTACAAAATAAAAGTATTCTTTTCCTAGGTCGTCCTGGGGTTGGTAAAACTACTAAACTTAGAGAAATTGCTAGATTGATGGCAGATGAACTTAAGAAAAGAGTTGTAATTGTAGATACATCAAACGAAATTGCCGGTGATGGTGATACTCCACATCCTGCTGTTGGACATGCAAGAAGAATGCAGGTTAGACAACCGGAATATCAAAAGGATATTATGATTGAGGCAGTTGAAAACCATACTCCGGAAGTTATCGTTGTTGATGAAATTGGGACAGAAGCTGAAGCCCAAGCGGCAAGAACAATTGCAGAACGTGGTGTAATGCTTATTGCAACAGCTCACGGTAATAGCTTGGAAAGTTTGATTAAAAACCCAACATTATCAGATTTAGTCGGCGGTATTCAATCCGTAACATTAGGTGATGATGAAGCTAAACGTCGTTCTTCACAGAAAACAGTATTAGAAAGAGAGAAACAGCCGACTTTCGATATAGTAATTGAAATTTTAGATAGAAATACATTAGCAGTTTACAAAGATACCGCAGAAGCGGTGGACTATATTCTTAGAGGTTGGCCAATCAGACCGGAACTTAGAAAAGTTGATAAAACATATGAGTTTACTCAAGCTCCAACTCCGGTTCCTGCAAGAGTGCCAAATGTGATTGATAAAATCAATGCTCTTGATGATAAAATTGACCATCCTGAGAGTTTGAAATTTAGTTTCTCACGCCAAAAATATGTTGAAGAAGTTAAAAAATTCAAAAAAATCTATCTTTATGCAGTATCAAGAAGTATTGCAGAAAAGGTAATAGAACGACTTGACTTAAATGCAGAAATTACAAGAAATCTTGATGATGCAGATATTGTAATTGCTCACAAAAACTTTATCAAGGGCGGTGCTAAAGTATTAAGTACGGCAGAAGAAAATAGAATTCAAATCTTCTATGTAAAAACTAATTCTATGGCACAAATCCAAAAAGTTATAAAAGAAGCCTTGGATATAGCAGAACTTAATGAAAAACAATCTTTCTATGATATTACCGAAAGAGCGTTGGATGAAGCGAAAGCTGCAATTGAAAAAGTTTTAGCAGGTGCTAAAGACATCGAACTTACTCCGCAAAATCAACAAATAAGAAAACTCCAACACGAACTTGTTGAACAACACAACTTGGCAAGCAAATCTGTTGGTGAAGGTGAAAACAGGCACTTGAGAATTGTTGGAGGTCAAGATTACCAAGAAAAAACCGGATCTTAATAAAAGAAAATAACAATTGAATAAATTAAAAAGTTTGAACCCTTTCTTAAAAGCGAGGAAACTACGTCATTCCATCAACTTTGAGAGAT
>CALAWF010000153.1 GCA_937894665.1 uncultured bacterium
TTCTGCTAAAGATTTTGCTAATTTGTCATTGTCGTCTGTGCAGAGATACGAAATAAGTTTTTTTAATTTTGGATGGTCAAAGCACGTTAATCTTCTTATTTTTATCATAACTTTATTATACTTTTTTTAGTTTGGAGTTGCAAGTTTGAAAAATTGATTTATTTTTGATTTTGTTTGATAAATTCTGGCAGAATTTCAAAAACATCTCCGACAATTCCACAATCTGCTATTTCAAAAATCGGTGCTGTTTCATCGTTATTTATTGCAATAATGTAATCTGAACCTGTCATCCCAACGGTATGTTGAATTGCTCCGGAAATTGCACAAGCGATATAAACTTTTGGATGAACAGTTTTTCCTGTTTGACCGACTTGAATTGATTGTGGAGCAAGACCCATTTCTATAGCTCCTCTGGTTGCTGCAATTGTTCCGCCTACTGAATTTGCAAAATCTTTTAATAATTCAAATCCTTTTGCGTTTTTAAGTCCTTTCCCTCCTGCAACAATTATTTCTGCACTGTCCAAATCATTTATAATATTTTCTACAGTATTTTTGAAAGATAATAGCTGTACGTGTTTTTTCATTCCTGATATATTTACGGGTTGTGAAATAAATTCTGTTTCTTTTCTGTCTGATACAGAGTTAACTTTGAATACATTTGGTCTAACTGTTGCCATTTGAGGATAATTTTTGCAAAGTATCGTTGCCATAAGCTGCCCGCCAAAAGTTGGACGAGTTGCTGCAAGTTGTCCTTTTTCGTTAATATCAAGCCCCGTACAATCAGCTGTTAACCCAGTTCCTAATGCACTTGCTACTCTTGGTGCTAAATCTCTTCCTTGGTTTGTTGCTCCAATTAGTAAAATTTCCGGTTTGATATTTTGAACAAGGTCAACCATTAATTTTGAGTAGTATTCTGTTGAATATTCTTTTAATTCTTCTGCTTCAAAATAATAAACTTTGTTTAATCCCATATTTTGAAAAGATTCTTTGAATGAGTTTATTAGATTTGGTCGAGAGATTAAAACGGCTTCAACATCAACTCCCCCAAGTTTTTGAGCTAATTCTTTTGCTTTATCAACGAGTTCAAAAAATACGGTGTGAATATATTCTTCTCTAGTAAGTTGAGCGTATATTAAAATTCCGGAGTTTTCATTATTCGGCATTGTTTAGAACCTCCAAAGATTTTAATTTTTCACTTAAAAGATTGACGCTGTCAGCAACATTCATTTTGAATTTTTGAGCATTGTGCGTTGTGAGATTTCGAAATGCCTTGCTAACGTATGTAGGAGAACCTTTAATCCCTGTTTTCTCTGGAGTTAAACCGATATTTTCCATCGATAAGGTTTTAATTTCTTTTTTGTTGGCAGAAATTATTCCATTGATTTTTGGCCTTCGAGGTTCAAAATCATTCTGCATAATACAAACTAAAGCAGGTAATTCAGCTCTGACAGTTTCAATTCCGTCCTCCATCTCTCTTGTGATGGTTAAATTTTTAGCTTCCAATGATTTGAAATTTTTTACAAAGGTAACTTGTGGAATGTTTAAAAAGTTTGCAATATTTGGACCGGTTTGGGCTGTATCTCCATCTACGGCAAATTGTCCGCATACGATTAAATCAAAGTCAGGCAATGCTGTTCTAATAGCTCTGGAAATAGTTAGTCCTGTTGCATAGGTGTCAGAACCTGCAAATTTTTTATCTGAAATTAACACAGCATTATCTACACCCAAAGCCATTACTTTGCGTAACATTGATTCTGCTTGTGCCGGTCCCATTGTAAAAACGGTGATTTCAGCATCCGGATTTTGCTCTTTGATTTTTAGGCAAAATTCTGTTGCGTAAACGTCGAAAGGATTGATTATACTCTCAACCCCTTCTCTTTGAATCGTATTATGTTCCGTCCAACGAATATCTGTCGTATCCGGAACTTGTTTTATACATAAAGCTATCTTCATATGCACCAATTAGTGTTGCTGTTGTTGTCTTGCTGCTTTTTGTTTAGCATTCGCATCAAGTAATGCGTTGTAAGCTAACAAATACATAGAACATTTTTGAACACTTGGAACATACCAAGCACATTTGGTTTGACTGCAAACCATATCAATTCCAGAACCGATACTAACTAACGGGCATACAGGAATATCATTTTTACCCATTTTAAATTTCTCCTATACTTTTTCTGCTTGTTTTAACAAGTTACAATCTTCGCAACGTTTGCGTTCTTGGTCTTTGTAAATTCTTGTTCTGTTGATAACTTCATCAAAATCAATTTTGTGAGCATCAAAGTCCGGACCATCAACACAAGCAAATTTTGTTTCTCCGCCAACAGTTACTCTACAAGCTCCACACATTCCTGTACCATCAACCATAATAGGGTTCATACTAGCTTCTGTGTAGATTCCTTTGTCTTTTGTAAGGTTTGCAACGGCTCTCATCATAGGCATAGGACCTACGGCGATTACATAATCAACTTTTTCTCTGTCGATAATTTCTTGAAGAACTGTTGTACCAAAACCTTTGATTCCATAAGAACCGTCATCTGTAGTTAGATATAATTCAGTACAAGCATCTTTCATTTTGTCTTCCCAGAATAGTAGGTCTTTAGTTCTTGCACCGGCAATCATGTAAACTTTATTTCCTGCTTCTTTAAGAGCTTTTGAAATTAAGTAACAAGGTGCTGCACCATAACCACCTGCAACGCAAACGGCTGTTCCGTAATTCTTGATGTCAGTCGGTTTGCCAAGAGGTCCAACAATGTCAAGAAGTTCATCGCCAACTTCTAGTTGAGCAAGTTTTTTAGTAGAATGACCAACAGCCATGTAAACGATAGTAAGAATACCGTTTTCTTTGTCAACATCAGCGATAGTAAGAGGAACTCTTTCGCCTTCTTCTTCCACTCTGAAAATTATGAATTGTCCGGCTTTTGCGTTTCTAACAACATAAGGTGCATCGATAGAAATTTCGAATTGGTTCGGACAGATTTCTTTTTTAGATAAAATTTTATATCCCATTTCTTTCTCCTTTTTAAACAAAACCTTGATAGTATTATACATCAAATTTTGTTTTTTGAAAAGATGTAATATTAAGAAGCTAATAAGTCAATAAGTGGATAAGTCTATAAGTATTTTACAAAATATGATGTCCTCTCCTAGGGAGAGGATTTAGGAGAGGGTTAGATTTGTTAATATTAATGTTCACTTTTTCTTTTTTATTTCGATGAAAAAAGAAAAAGCAGAACCTAAAAAGAAAAACACGAATGATTAAATGGCTCGAGTCATCAGGGGCTTTGCCCCCGAACCCCCTATCAAATTCGTTATACTGAGCGTAGCGAAGTATCCCTCGCTGGTGTGCTTGGATAGAGATTCCAATTAACCCCTCTCCCAGCCTCTCCCTAGGAGAGGAGAGATGTTTTGTTATATTCCTTCTCCCAAGGGAGAAGGAACGATAACCCTCTCCTTGAGGAGAGGGTCGGGTGAGGTGGACTATTGAACGCATTGAGAAGTTTAAAACAAAAAAATAGTGGAGAGGGTATCTCCACTATTAAAAGCTTTTAAATTAAAAGTTTTTTCATCTTGCTAACTATTTAGAAGATGTTAATACGTATTTAGCAGCATCAGATGCAGGTTCAACAGTTGCATCGTGGAATACTACTGGGAATACGTCTGTCATGTGTTTTGCATCATTTTTAACTGTACAAGGTGTTTCAA
>CALAWF010000154.1 GCA_937894665.1 uncultured bacterium
AGTTGGGGAAGGTGCAAATATGCCTTGTACAAAAGAAGCAACAGATTATTTCTTAGAAAAAGGTGTTATTGTTGCACCTGCAAAAGCTGCTAATGCTGGTGGTGTTGCTACTTCTGCTATTGAAATGTCGCAAAATAGTATGCGTTATTATTATACTTTTGAAGAGGTTGATAGTCGCCTAAATCAAATTATGGTAAATATTTTCAATTCTTGTAAAAATGCTTGTGAAAAATGCGGATGTTCTGGTAATTATGTTGCCGGTGCAAATATCGCTGCATTTGAAAAATTAGCAGATGCAATGCTTGCTCAAGGAATTGTTTAATTCAAATAGTTCATTGAATCTGGGCTTTATTTGATGTAAAAAATAGGTATGAAAAAGTATCGCAAAGTTGGGTTGGCATACGGTTGTATTGCGGCTGCAAGTTATGGAACAAATCCCCTATTTGCCCTTCCTCTTTATAATAGAGGTATTGGTGTTAATTCAGTTTTGTTTTATAGATATTTTATTGCGGTTATTTTGTATGCAGTGTGGATAAAATTTGTCAAAAAACATTCCTTAAAAATCTCAAAAAATGAGGTTTTGCCATTATTTATTTTTGGAATGCTCTTTTCAATTTCGTCTCTAACTTTGTTTTGTGCGTTTAAGTATATTGCCGTCGGAATAGCTTGTACACTTTTATTTATTTATCCAATTATTGTTGCACTAATTATGGCTTTATTTTACAAGGAAAAAGTAACTAAGTCTGTCATTTTTGCAATTCTTTTGACATCATTTGGGATATTTTTACTGTATAACACAACTTCTGGAGCTTCTTTAAATTTGTATGGAGTTGGGCTTGTTTTGTTATCTGCTTTGTCATACGCATTGTATATTGTCGGGGTAAAAAATAATAAAACCGTTCAACATATGAAAAGTGAAAAACTGAGTTTTTATGTAATGCTTTTTGGATTGTTGGTTTATATTTATAATTTAAAATTCTGTACGCAATTACAAGTTTTACATTCTCCATTTTTGTGGTTGTGTACATTAGGTTTATCTATTTTGCCTACGATTATTTCAATCGAAACAATTACAATTGCAATTAAGTTAATTGGCTCTACTTCTACCGCAATTCTTGGAGCATTAGAACCTTTGACTGCAATTGTGGTTGGTGTCTTATTTTTCAAGGAACAATTGACCTTTAGAATTCTGTGTGGCGTTATTTTTATTTTATTTGGGGTAATACTTGTAATCTTGCGAAATAAATAGTAAAAAAGCATAAAAAAGTCCTTGAAAATAATTCCAAGGACTTTTCTATATTTTGAATAGTTATTGTAATTCATTTTGAACTAAAATTTCTTTAAGATTTTTAGCTGAGTTTTGAAGTTGTTTTAATTCTTCATCGTTAAGAGAAATTGGAACCAATGTTTCAATTCCGTCTTTACCTACAATTGAAGGCATACTCAATGAAACATCTTCAATATCATATTCTCCGTGCATAATTGATGATACAGGAAGAATTGAACGTTCATTTCTAACAATAACTTCGCAAATTCTTTTTACAGACATTGCAATACCATAGTTTGTTGCTTTTTTCATTGAAATAATTTCATAGGCACTATTTTTAACGTCAGATGCAATTTTTTCTGTTGCATTTTTGTGGTCGTAGTGTCCTCTCATTTCACAGAAATTATTTAGTGGAATACCAGAAACGTTTGCACTACTCCAAACAGCAATTTCACTATCTCCGTGTTCTCCGATAATGAATGCGTGAACACTTCTTGCATCAACGTCAAGGTGTTTTCCGATTTCATATTTTAATCTTGCAGTATCTAGTACCGTACCAGAACCGATGACATGATTTTCAGGTAATCCGCTCAATTTAACGGCAACATATGTCAAAATATCAACAGGGTTTGCAACAATAAGCAAAATTCCATTGAAATCACGTTTTTTAATTTCTGGAATGATTGATTTAAAAATATTGATGTTCTTTTTAACTAAATCAAGTCTTGTTTCTCCAGGTTGTTGGTTTGCACCTGCAGTGATGATAATAATTCCTGCATCTTTAACAGAATCATAATCTCCGGCATAAATTTTCATTGGTTTAGAAAATGGAATGCCATGGCTAATATCCATAGCTTCACCTTCTGCTCTTTTTTTGTCTGCATCAATTAGAACAAGTTCTCTAAATAATCCGCTTTCCATAAGGCTGAATGCTGATGCTGAACCAACAAATCCACAGCCAATAATTACTGCTTTCCCAAAATTGATAGGGTTTTTCATTTGGACTCCTTTCCGAATGTTATATCTATATGTGTATTTCAAACTATTAAATTGAGTTTAAGTATCAACTCAATGTGGGGCAATTTCATGTTATATCATTATAGTTGTTTGTCAAGAGTCTGAGTAGTGTAGGGATAATTATTTTTTATACTAAAAAAGACATTCGAAAGAATGTCTTTTAAATGGCTGGGACGGAAGGATTCGAACCTCCGAGATGGCTGGACCAAAACCAGCTGCCTTACCACTTGGCGACGTCCCAATATTTAATTATCAACAATATTTATTCTACTTGCTCAAAATTAAATGTCAATATGAAATTTTAGTTTTTCTGAAATTTTTATTTGATTTCTTTAAAAAATTCGTTTGAAATTAGCTGAGAATATTTGCTCTTTTCGTTTGCAGAAACTAAGATTTTGTCGTTTCCTTTGGAATCTTGAACAACTGAAATTATTCCGGAAATCTCGCCAATTGGGAATTTTTTAATTCTTGCCGTGAATTTTACATAGGGAATTTCTTTTCCGTAAGATTTCATTGTTCCTTTTTCTGTTACATGAAATTCTTCTACGGCTGCTGATTGGTATTTGATTTTGTTAATTGCCGCTTTGATTTTTTCTTCTGCTTGAGAGGATTTTATGTCTTCTTGTGTAAGGATTTGTTTTTCCCCAGAATCTACAACTACCATTTTTTGACCTGATGCTTTGTGTTCTGCAAGTACGGCATTATAACCCAAAATTCCTGCGGCTTTTTCTATTTCAAATTCTCTATTTACTTTAGAAAAATCTCCAACTTTTTGAGCTCTTTCGAGCACGACATCTTTTGAAGGGTTTACAAAATTCATGAACTGTTGTTTTATCCAGTCCTGTCCGCCAAAGGTCATGAAACCTACAATCAATACTGTAAAAAATATTGCTCTTGTTACGTTTTTTAAACAGCCCATGTTGAAATCCTTTCGTTTTTATATGAATATTATAATATGACCAAGTCTGAAATCAATCACATAAATAGTTGGGAAGTTAACCCAGAAGAAACAACTCCTGTAATGCAGCAATACCTGAAAATTAAACAGGAAAATCCTGAAATTTTGTTATGGTACAGGCTTGGAGATTTTTACGAAACTTTTTTTGAAGATGCTGTAATCATGTCAAGAGAGCTTGAATTAACTTTGACCGGTCGTGATGCAGGTGCAAAGTTAGGTCGAATTCCTCTTGCGGGTATTCCGTATAAGGCTGCTGATGCCTATTTAGAAAAATTGGTTCAAAAAAATTATAAAGTTGCGATTTGTGATCAGTTAGAAGACCCTAAATTTGCAAAAGGTCTTGTTAAACGTGGTGTTACAAGAGTTATCACTGCCGGCACTTTAACTGAAAGTAACTTGTTAAACCAAAATTCAAATAATTATATCTGTGCAATCTATAAAGATGAAAAAAGTGATTTGTTCGGGTTCTCTTATACCGATATTTCAACAGGAGAATTTAAAGTTACTCAAGCATCTTTAAATCTTATAATGGCAGAGCTTGCGAGATTAAATCCGTCAGAGGTTGTTGCTCCCAGTCTAAAACAAGATATTAAACCATTTCAAATTGTTCCGGATGAAGTAGTGAATTTGCCGGAAGAAATTACTAAAAGATATAATTGTTCAAAAATTCCTCCATCTGTTTTTGATGTAGAGTTTTCTCAAAATAATTTGAAACAAGTTTTCAAGACTAAAAGTTTAGAAAGTTTTGGGTATTCAAAATACAAATTAGGTTTCAGAGCCGCAGGAGCTTTGCTTGCTTATGTTTGGGAAACATTAAAAGGTAATATGCCAAAATTTGATAGAATTGAGGCTTATGAACTTTCTGAATACATGATTTTAGATGCTTCAACGAGAAAAAATCTTGAACTTGTCGAAACATTGAGAGAAAAAAATAAATATGGTTCTCTTCTTTGGGCAATAGACAAAACTAAAACTAATATGGGTGCAAGACTTTTAAGAAGTTGGATTTGTCAACCATTGAAAAGAGTTTCAGATATTTTAGAACGACAAAATTCAGTATCAGAACTTGTTGCAAAAAGTGAAGTTCGTTATAGTTTGTCAGAAACTTTAGAAAAGATTTATGATATTCAGCGTTTGGCAACAAGAATGAGCAATGGTTCTGCAAGTCCGAAGGATTTTGTAAGTTTGAAATTATCTTTAATGATGCTTCCTCAATTATTGGATATTACTGAGGGGCTTGATTATGATATGTTCTCAACAATTCGTGAATATCGAGAAGAAATTTCTGATTATGTTCAACTTGTTGAAAATACAATCGTAGATAATCCTCCAATATTGCTTAAAGAAGGTGGAATTATTAAAGAACGAGTAAGCGGAGAATTGGATTACTTTAGAGATTTGCTTACTGGTGGAGAGGAATGGCTTCGCAATTTTGAGGAAGAAGAAAAAGAGCGTACCGGTATTAAAAACCTCAAAATTGGCTATAACAAAGTTTTTGGTTACTTTATTGAAGTTACAAATTCTAATTTGAATATGGTTCCGCAAAGTTACGTCAGAAAACAAACTTTGACAGGTGCAGAAAGATTTATTACTGATGAATTGAAACATCATGAAGACGATGTTTTATCTGCCAGATTCAAATCAACAGAACTTGAATACAAATTATTTACCGATTTTAGGGAATATTCAAAAGAATTTGTTTCAAAAATTCGTGAAATTGCAGATTGTATTGCAAGGGCAGATGTTTTGACTTCATTATCAGAAATTGCCGTTGAAAATAATTATTGTTGTCCTGTGATTGATGAATCTGATGACTTTATTGTTAAAAATGGTCGTCATGCTGTTTTGGAAAAGATTTTGCCATTGGGAGAATATGTTCCAAATGATTTAGATTTGAAATCAAATTCTAAAAATAGTGATTCAACACAATTTATGATTTTGACAGGACCTAACATGGCCGGTAAATCAACCTATATGCGTCAAAATGCTTTGATTGCAATATTAGCTCAAATCGGTTCTTGGGTTCCTGCTGATTCTGCTAAAATCGGTGTTATCGATAAGGTGTTCACAAGAGTTGGGGCTAGTGATGATTTAACTCTCGGTCAATCAACATTTATGGTTGAAATGATTGAAACATCGTTCATTTTGAATACTGCAACTGATAGAAGTTTCATTTTGTTGGATGAAATAGGGCGTGGA
>CALAWF010000155.1 GCA_937894665.1 uncultured bacterium
TAACTTTCTTGTTTTAATCCTAAGAGTGAGATTATACCAACAATCACAATACATATAGAAATTACCAATGCAAATCTTGGTTTTCTTATGAAGAAATACAATTTTTCTTTATCAAATATCTGTTTCATTCTTATTTACCTTTACTCTCACGCTTAGCATATTCTTCTGCTGATAAAATTTTAACTTTTTGACCGTCTGCTGTAACGTTTTGGATACCAGCAACAACAATTTCATCATTCAAATTCAAACCGCTTTTTACAATCCAGTTTTTATTTACAACATCGTCAGAAACTTTAATATCTTTTCTTACCGCTTTTCCGTTTTCGATAGCCCAAACATAATAACCGCTCATTGCATCACCCTTTGTACAAGATTGAGGAACAATCATATAAGCTGTTTTTTGTGGAGCGATAAGTTGAACCTTCATATAATCTCCGGGAACTAACCAATTTTTAGGATTTTCAAATGTTGCTCTCATTGGAATAGAACCTGAATTTTGATCAATTTGATTATCTACAAAGTCAATTTTACCTGTTTGTTCATACCATTGACCATTGTCAAATTGAACTCTAACTTTAACGTCTTTCAATCTGTTACTTGCTTTTAAAAGTTTTACAAAATCATCGCTTCTCAAACTGAATGAAACATAAACAGGATTTGTACTAGAAATATTTACTAATGGACCAGAAGTAGCGTTAACATAGTTCCCTTCTGTAATCTTAATTTTACCAATTCTACCATCAATTGGAGATTTGATAGAAGTGTAACCTAAGTTAACTCTAGCAAGTTCAAGTTTTTGTCTTGCTGCTTCTAACAATGCTTTATTTGAATTTCTTGTAGCCAAACTTTGGTCAACATCGGAATGACTGATTAAATCTTCTTTAATCAAGGCATTTGCTCGGTTCAATTCTTGTTGAGCATTTTTCAAAAGTGCTGAATATTGACTAACCGCCGCACTGGAATTGTTAACTTCAATTTGATATTCTCGAGGATCAATTTGGAAAATTAATTGTCCTTTGTGGACAAAATCTCCTTCTTTAAAATATTTCTTTAACAAAAATCCTGAAACACGAGCAATTACATCAACAGAGTATTTTGCTTCAACACGTCCCGTAGATTCTGCCGTAATATAAACCTCTTCATTATGCGGAGTATCAACAACGACTTCTTTAGGAAGTTTCATCATCTGTTGCATAACCATCCCGCTAATCAATCCTGATGTTTTGTTATAAATAATTGGTACAATAATTACCAATAAAATAAGTATAGCCAGCTTTTTTCTTGTCATCTTAATTTTCATACATTATCTCCAATTTTAGGGTAGAATATTCTACTCTAATAGTAAGAAATCTAAGAAATTTTGTCAATTAAATATTGAATTTTTACACTAAGTATAGTACACTCAAGATGGTACAGGTAGAAAAGGATACGGGTATGGAACAAAACGCAAAAATGATTCCTAATTTGGATGCCAATTTAGCATTTCAAATTGACTATACTGCAAATTACAACAAATCATTCAGAAGGGAATTTCAATCCCAATTTATAGATGGTTGCGGAACTCCTGACGAATTTACGATTCTGTACGCACTACACCTGAACCCTGATATTTCGCAATCAGAACTAGCGAAAATCCTTTTCAAAGGGAAAGCACACGTAGGCAAAATCCTCAACGATATGGAAGAAAGAGGACTAATAAAAAGAATTGCCGACACCAGAGATAACATAATAATCAAGCGGAATGAAATTACCCCAAAAGGAGAAGAAGTTTTTGTAAAAGGCAATATTCAATTCTCCAAAGTTAGAAATAAAATATTAGAAGAATATACACAAGACGAATTACTCCAATTCATCAAATATTTGACAAAGTATAGAGAAATCCTTTCAACATTTGTCGATGTTAAGTTGAAGTAGAGCAATAAGGAAGAAGGAAATAAGTTCGTTATGTTAATTAGTTTTCCCTCTCCTTGAGGAGAGGGCTAGGGTGAGGTGGGAAACTAAACGCAAAATTAAACCTAGTAATGTAGGGTGGGCTTACTAGCCCACCAATAAAAATGTCGTTATGCTAATTTGTAGGTCGGCTTTACTAAGCCGACATTGAAAACTAGTTAGAACCGTTGGAACAAGTTTGACAAATTTGCCAAGTCAGAGATCTATACATTATAAGCTCCCCACTATTCTTCAACAAACGGAAAAATATCTTGAGTTTTACATCGCAAAGCCTTGCACAATTTATCAAGGGTATCAAAATCAATGCCCTTGGTCTTTTCGTGATAAATTTTATTTAATGCGTTTTGACTTATTCCTGTAAGTTTTGAGAGTTCTGATACCCTCATTCTTTGTTCCCCAAGAATTATAGATAATCTGTTTTTTATCATTCTCTAATTGTATCAGTTTGCATTTAAAGATTTGATTTTTCAAACTATACATGGTATATCTACATGTATAGATGTATAAAATTTTAATAATTCTTATTATTAGGAGTTGGAAAGGAGTTATTCTTGATAAAAAAACAGATAAAAAGTTTGAAATTATTTCAAACAAAACTTTTTGCATTTACGCTTGCAGAGGTATTAATTACCCTCGGAATTATCGGCGTAGTTGCAGGAATGACTATTCCAACTCTTATCTCTAAAATCGGAAAACGACAACTCGAATCACAAATCAAAGCCTCTTATGCAACAATTGCACAAACAATGAGAGCTGCACAGGCAGATGATGTTGGATTTGATATGCCAATAAAAGACGGTGATACCTCCAAAATGAAAGAATGGTTTGAAACATATATGTCCCCTTATTTGAAAGTAGAAAAAATCTGCTATAACACTCCAGGGTGTTGGCATAAAAAAGGAACATCAAAGGATTTGAAAGGGAATTTAACTCCATGGGACAACAATAATGGAATTGGAACAAATATTGTAACATTCATTATTGCAAAAGGAGCTTATTTTGATATAGATTCATATGGAACAGGAAGTATGAATGTTTATTTTGGAATCAACACAAATGGAAGTGATGGTTTAATTTTTTATTTCGATGCAAACGGGGATAGAAAACCTAATCAAATAGGCAAAGATATTTATATAATGGCATTTACCGATAAAGGTTTGGTTCCGGCAGGAAGCGATAAAACAAGACAAGAAGTTGAACAAAATTGCCTAAATGGAAACGGCTATTGGTGTTTGTCCTATCTAATTCAAAACGGTTGGCAAATTCCGGATGCTGTTTGGAAAAGATAAATTTTTAAACCAGACCGAATACACAAAAAAAGAGCCAAATTAATGGCTCTTTTTGGTTATTTATTCTTTGGGTTCTAATTTTTTGATTATTGTTTTGTCTTTATCGTTTTTCACAAAAACTTCATTTTTATTTCCTGATTCTTTTGAAAAAATCTTTGATAAAGATTCTTTAGTGTGATTTTGGACTTCGGATTTATCCTTCTTGTGCCACCAGCTAAAAGACTTTTTCTCTTTTTGAGTTTTTTCCGGTTTGACCTTTGGTGTTTTCACCTTTTCAGCCTTTGGGGGTTTTTCAACTTTTATCTTCGGTGTTTTTTGAGTTACTGCCTTTTCTTCTTGCGTAACTTTTTCGGCTTTCACTTTTTTTTGTTTAACTTTAACCGGTTTTACTTTTGGTTCTTTTTCAAGTTTTGCAGGCTTTTCTTTTTGGATTTTCTCCTTTTGTACCTTAACCTTTTGTTCTGGGTTTTCAATCTTATTTTTACCAAACTTAAACCTATCCCAGAAAGAAGTTTTTTGTTTCGGTTCTGACACAACAACAGGTTTCATACCTTCATAATTAGTTGATTTTTGAACATTTACCGCTTTTTCTTTTACTGGTTTTGGTGCTTTTTCCACTTTTACCTTCGGTTCTTTAGCTGGTTTTTGAACCTTTTCTTTTTTCGATTTTACTGTTGCAACCGGAGTTTCTGTTTGAGCTACTGCACCATCAGAATCAGCTAATGGAGCAATTCCAAGAGCATCATTAACAATTGAAGTTATTGATTTTTCTTGTTTTGAAATCTTGGCAGGTTTTTCTTTTTTAACCTTTTCAGGTTTTACCTTGACCGGTTTTTCTTCCACGGTCTGTAGCGATTCTGTCTTTTGTTTCTTAACTTTAATCGGTTTTTCAGCTTTTTCCTTCACTACTTTTTGAGGTTTTTCCTTCTTAACTTTTGGTTGCTTTACAGGTTTTTCCTTTTTGATTTTTTGAGGTTTAGAATTTTCCACAACATTAGCTGTAGTTTCCTCTGCATCAGAAACTACAGTATTTTCAGGTTGTTCAACTTTTTCCTCTTCATCTCCATAATTATAAGCAGGTCTTAATTCAACAGTTTGAGTTTGTTCCGGTTCTTCAAGTTTTTCTGTAGTTTTCACTTCTTGAACTTTCACTTCAGGAGTTTTGATTTCTGGAGTCTTCATCTCCGGTACAATTACAACCGGAACAGATGTTTCAACCTTAGCCGGAAGGGTTGTAAACGGTTTATCATTAGTTCTGTCTTTAGCAATCTTGTCAGACAAATCGACAGTTTTTGAACTATGAGAAGAAACAACTTTTTCTACTTGTTCTTCCGGTAAAACAATTTTTGGCTCTTCTTGTGGAGGTTGAACATCATCAGTTGATATTTTTTTAGAGTCATCAGAAATTTTTAGCCCAGCAAAAGAATTTTCCATTTGTTTTGATACAAGGTTAGAAGTTGGGACTTGGGTATCAGCATTTGCCAAGAAACTCTGAGGTTCTAAAACAACAACATCTTCAGGATTGTCAACCTTTGGAAGAGGTTTTACAGGCGTTACACCAAAGTCTTCTGAATTGATATTTGCGTGTTTTTCCACAACTTTCACTTCCTGTTTTGGTTGTTCAACTACCGGTTCTTTTTCAGGTTCCGCATCAACAACAGGTCTTGTTTCATCAAACAGTGGAAGAGTTACAGCCATATTGTGTTTGTTTGAAGCAACTTTTTCAGGCTTTTGCTCTTTTGGTTGAACTTGTTGTTCATCAGCTTTGAAAATCATTGATTCTTTAGCCTTTTCTTCAGAAAGATCAACTTTTGCAACTTCTTCTACCGGTTTAACATCTTCATTTTGAACAGTTTGAACATTTGAAGATTGAGCTGTTTCTTTAGGATAAGAAATTGTAAAATCCGGAGAATCTTTTATTTCGTCTGCAACAATTTTAATTTTATTAGAGGACTCGTCCACCGTTGTAACCGTTTCCACCACAGGTTTTCTCTCTTGTGGTACATCGATTTTCACATCTTCTTTTGGCTGCTCTGCAACTGTTTTTTGAACATTTGGAACTTCCTCAACATTTTCAACTTTCGCAATTTTTTCAGAAGATTCAGCAATTTGTGAATTTTCAGAAATTGGAGTTTGAGCAACAATTGTTTCAGTCTCTTGAGGGATTGGATTTTCGGCTACAGGCATCATCTGCAATTCTTTTGGCACTGCCATCTGAATTAAAGATTGAGATGCCAACATTTGAGCAATTGAGGTTTTATTTTCATCTCCTAGCAAAGCATTTTGTGGTGTTGCAGGTGTCAAAGCAGGTGCAGATTCTGTTTTTGGTCTTAATGCCAAAATATCTTCCTCTGTTGTTACATCATCTGCCAACGCCTTGAAATCTTCTGCCGACAATTTTGAAGAATATTTGTTAAACACATAATTATCAATTGCAGAAATTTTATAATTTGGATTTTGATAAACAAAACTTACCCCCAAATCGTCAAAAGTTGTTCTGATATAATCATACTGGGTGTCAATATCTTCCTGCGTAATCTCTACATTTGACTGTTTCAACATCGCAATTGCAGAATTATACGCCTTGTTAAAAGTTTGATAATCCGCTAAACTTACCTTTCCGTCAACAATTGAAGGTTTATAAGAATTTAGCATCTTTTCTGTTGCTGCAAGCTGGGCTATTATAGGATTAGAATAGGCTTCCGCCAAATCTGACTTTGCACCCATACCCTTCTGTGCCAAAATTAAAGCCTTCAAATAATAGCAATAACCAAGAAGTGTTTTTTCTTTATTTGAAACATATTTCACATCTGAATTATAAATATCAGTTGTGGAGTTATAAATTTTTTCTAAATCTTCTAACGCTAAATCACTTTGTCCTTGCTTATATTCAGCCAATGCTTTCAAATACATTACAGAATTGTAGTTTGAAACATGTCTATATAGAAGTTTATTTGCTCCAGAAACAGCAGATGAATAATCCGCATTGATATATTGAGCAATAGCCTTGTAATACTGACTATTGTAATCATTCGGCTTTAATTTAATAGCACTGTCAAAATTGCCGATTGCAGAAGAAACCTTTCCTTGCAACAAATCATTCAAACCGATATAAAAATAATAAGAATTATAGTTTGGATTCAATTTCAAAGCCTGACGGAAATAATCAGTTGATTTTTTCGCATCGTCAGAAGAGAAAGTTTTTTCTGCCTGAGCATAATAAAGTTGTCCCAAACTTGCCAAAGATTCAAAATCGTAAGGATTTTTTTCTAATGCCTTTGTAAATGCAACAATGGCATCATCATCCTGTTCCATTCCGGCTCTGGCAACACCGTTCAAATAGTATCCTAAGTAATAGTCAGGATAATTTGTGATAATATATTGACTTTTAAAAATAGATTCTCTGTAATTTTCTCGTTCAATATCGTCTATCGCATCATATAAATACTTATCATCTCCTTGAGGGTTGAAAACTTTTCCATACTTTTGCGGACAATTTATCTGTGAAATTTCATCTTTCTTTGGTTGCGGCAAATAAATATGGGAATTTAATTCTACAGCTTTTGCATAAGATGCTTCATAAGAAGTTTTATTTTGTGCCTTTTGAGCATACATCAATTTTGCGTATAAATTTCCCAACTCAGGATTTTGCAACTGATCTTGTTTATCAGCTCCCAAAACAACCGCACTCAAAACTTTTGTACCGGTTACAAACTTGTCATCATCAGTTTTCAAATTAATTGCAGTTTGATAATCTTTTTCTGCCAAATCATAACGACGGAGAGCATAATAAGCATCGCCACGTAATTTATACGCCTCATACTTTTTCGGTTTAGAGGAAATATAAGCATCTAAATACTTCAAGGATTCTTGATAATTTTTTTGAGAAATCAAATTTTCTGCCGTTTCGAAAGCATCTTTGTTACCCTTGATTACTGAAACTTCTGCCGTATCAGAAACAGAATCTTCTGCATACACAGAATTTTGGGAGATTGTGTAAGTTCCCATTATCATTAAAACAAGTAATGCACATATCTTCTTATTAACCATATTTACCCCGTCTAAACTAAATCATAACAAGATTATACAATAGAAAATACAATTATTGAATATTTTATACAATTTGTTATATTATAAAACTCAATACAACACAATTTTGAGGGCTTTAGAATAATGAAAAGATGTTTTTGGGTAGATGAAAAATCAGAGATTTATACAAAATACCACGATGAAGAATGGGGAGTTCCAAAATTCGACGATAGAGAACTTTTTGAACTTTTGGTTTTAGAATCTTTTCAAGCCGGATTATCTTGGATTACCGTTCTGAAAAAACGAGAAGCCTTTAGAAAATCTTTTGATAATTTTGACGTAAAAAAAGTCGCAATTTATAATGAAAATAAAGTGAAAGAACTTCTCCAAAACCCTGCCATAATAAGGAGTAATGGAAAAATTAATGCTGCTATAAATAACGCAAAAATATTTATACAAATTCAAAAAGAATTCGGAAGTTTTTCAAAATATATTTGGAACTTTACAAACGGAAAGGTCATAAAAAATACCACAGGAGAAACAATCGTTTCATCCCCTCTTTCTGATGAGGTTTCAAAAGACCTAAAAAAACGAGGAATGAAATATGTTGGAACCGTGATAATTTATTCATACTTGCAAGCAATCGGCGTTATAGATGACCACGACAAAGATTGCTTCAAATACTAAAGACCATATCCCATCTCGGCAAACAGCTTTACCATCGAAAAGTCAAAGACTTTTAAGAGTTTTTATTCCTCTCGGGTGTGAGCCTTAACCGATGTTTCTAATATACCATATGATTTAAGATTTTGTAAACATCCGTATTTTTACCTACGTAAAAATACGACTAGCCACTTGGGGGAGTTTGACTCTTGACATCCTTGGGGCGTAAGGGTTTGCGGGAAGGATTTTTTTGAGGGAAAGGGAAAAGGAACAGGGGAATAAGGAAATAAGTTCGTTACAATTTTATTTGTAGGTCGGCTTTACTAAGCCGACCTACATTTTTTGAATCAAACAGCTTAGTTTAACCCCTCACCCCAACCCTCTCCCTTGGGCGAGGGAGATAATTTTAAGTAATATTCATACTCTAAAGTTTATCCCTCAGAATGACGAAACCGTAAAGACCTTAGAGCCTTAATGTCTTAATGCCTTATAAAACTTACTGACTAAACATGTTGAGCGAGAGTTTGTTCTTTCACGACATTACGTTTTACTTTTCTAGTTGCTGTGCGTGGCAAAGGTTCTTTTCTAACCACAATATTTACAGGTCTTTTATATGGAGCCAATTGTACAGACAAATTTTTAACTTCGTGAACAATAAAACTTTCTAATTCGTCTTCATTTGAGTACTTCTTCATTACTTCTTCTGTAGGAACAACAACTGTCATAATCTCTTCTGTACCATCTTTAGCACCAGAAGTTCTTGTCGCACCGAAAACGCAAACTTCAGCAAAGTTTAAATCGCCTTCCAAAACTGCTTCAACTTCTTCCGGAAATACCTTTTTACCACCTGATAAAACAATCATATTTTTAATTCTACCTGTAATATAAAGTCTTCCATCTGAATCAAATTCACCAATATCACCGGTATGCAACCATCCATCAGCTTCCAAGACTTCTGCTGTTTTTTCAGGGTTGTTATAGTAGCCCTTCATAACAGAAGGACCTTTTACCATAAGTTCACCGGTTTCTTCATCAATTTTAGCGTCATAAGAATCTAAAACAGGACCTACAGACATCAATTTTCTATCATCTCCTCTATCAACAGAGATGATAGGGCTTGTTTCGGACAAACCATAACATTGGAAAACTTTAATACCAATTCTTTCAAAGAATTCGCCAACAGTAGGATCAAGTGGAGCACCACCGGTCATAAATCCATAGAAGTTTCCACCAAATTTTGCCAAAATACTTCTAAATAATTGACGTTTAATACTGTAATCCGTAATATATTCTGCTGCCGCATATGAACGCTCAAACAACAATTTTTCTTCTGTCGGCAACATTCTAATATCGGCTTCAATTGTGTTTTTTAACAATTTTAAAAATGCAGGGACAACAATCATAAAATCAATTTTCTTTTCTCTCATATCACCCAAAACATCTTTTGGCTTCAAACTTTGAGGATAAAAAATTGAAGAACCTCTATTCAAAAAGGTTGAAAACCCAACAGTTAATTCAAACAAATGGTTCATCGGCAAAATTGACAACAAATTAACATTTTCATGTGGCAAAATTTCCGGCAAAATCTTTGACATCTCTAAAACTTGGGTTGTCATATTTCCAAATGTAGTTTGAACACCCTTTGGAGCTCCTGTTGTGCCTGATGTATAAATAATCAAAGCCGTATCTCTCAATGATCTATGACGCCATTTGCATTCTCTGCCTGATGGAAGAGTATATAAGCTAGGGTATTCTGAATCATAGCGAGGTTCGTCCATAATAATTATGTGTTTAATACTTTCAATTTTCTTTTGCAACTCCAAGCCTTTTTCTAAATTTGCTTGAGATACAGCCAAAACAGATGGTTGGCAGCTTGAAAGAATTGAAACTAATTCATAAATGGTTAATTTGTTATCAAGAGGAACTGTTACCATGCCTGAAATTACAGCAGCAAACAAGCACGCACCCATTTCCGGCATTGATTCGGAGAGAATAGCCAATCTTTCACCTTTTTGCATTTGCAAATCTGTTATCAAATAACTTGCAAATTGTTTTGTCAAAAGCCCTAAACCTTTATATGTAAGCTCTTTCCAACCGTATTTATTACGTTTACCCAGAGCAATTCTTTCACCATAAAGTTTTGTATTCTGATCCAAAAGTGATAAAACATTCTCTTTCATATTTCCAATTCTCCCCTAACCATTTTTCAAAAAAAATTATATCACAAATTGACTAAATCGCAACATATGAAGCCTTTAGCAAGCACACCTCTTCGCCTGTTTCGGCTTCTGTTATCAAGTGTTCGGATACCAGATTTTCTCGGTCAATTTTTACAGCAGAAATAATATCATCTCCATATTTAACTTCGTGTTTGAAATAAATATCCAAAGTTTTTAATTTGTGTTTTGCCCTAAATTCAAAATCCAAAGCCTCCATAGCCCAAGTGATATAAACAGTATTATTTACATGCCCGTTCATATCCAAGTCGTCATATCGAACATGAAAAACTTTTTCACAATCCTTTTGCGAAATTGGTCTGATTTTTTGCAATGCTAAATCATCATCTCGTTTTTCAAAAGAGATGAATTGTGGAAATACCTGCGAAATATTTACGATAGATTTTGAATTAAGATTAACAACAAACCAAGATGTAACAGCTCTTAGCAAGTGTTTTTCTGTTGAAGCATCAAAACACTCAAAATCACGATAAGTTGTCATTCTATTTCCGCCACGGCATTCTGTTAGAATTTTGATTTTATCTACCCCAATAGGGTAATCGTCAAATTCAATTCTATAGCGGATTAAGAACCAACCTAAACCTTTTTGAAGCAACGCATCGCAAGACAAATCTTTATCAATTTTATCAATCGATTTTGCTGCTAAATCTTGCATAAAGTTTAAAAGAACAGCAGGCTTCAATGCGTACTGCATGTCTTTTTCTGACATTGAAACCTGATATGTTCCTTCTAAAATATATGTGTTATTTTCATCAAAATTTATCATAAATCTTCTCTATTATTTTTGAATTGAAAGAGGTTCAACTCCATACTGTTCTCTAAAACTTTCTACTGTTTTAGCAAAGTCTTCATTATTTGAATCTTTCAATTTATTTTTCAACACGTGTTTTGGAATAGAAGAATTTACAGACTGAATAATATTTGTAGCAATATTAGAACAGTGGTCAGAAATTCTTTCTAAGTCATTCAAGATTTCAGCATAAACGAAACCACGTTTAATATGAATTTTTTCTTTTTTAACACGTTTGATATGGTTTTTCTTAGCCGTATAAGCAATATCATCAACAACTTGTTCTAAAGGTTCAACATGATATGCCTGAATTAAATTGTGTTCAACAAAAGCATTAACCGTAACGTCGAACACTTCTTTCACAGCGTTTACAACATGTTTTAATTCTTCAACTGTTTCAGGTAAAAGTTTCCATTCTTTTCTATGCATTTTGTCTGCCAAATTCAAAATATGGATTGCGTGGTCCGCAATTTTTTCAAAATCTGAAATTGAAAGAATAAGTTGGGAAATCTTGTTGCTATCTTCATCTGACAATTCTGTACCGGAAAGTTTTTGTAAAAATGATTCCAAAGTATCTTGATATTTGTCGATTAAAACTTCGTTTTTGTTAATTACTTCCGCAACTTTTGGATTGTACTGTTTCAACATTCTTACAGACATTACCAATGTATCACGGGTAATTTTTGCCATTGTACCGGTAGCTTTGTAGCATTGGTTAATTGCAATAGATGGAGTGAGAAGTAATCTTTCATCAAGAATAACTTCTTTTTCATCCTTTTTATCTTTAACTAAAATATAAGCAAGTTTTTCCATTTGTTTTGCAAAAGGGAATAACAAAGCAGTAGTTGCAATGTTAAATATAGAATGACAAACCGCAATACCGAAAGGGTTTGTAGCTTCTGCAAACGGATAATTTATAAAGTAATGTCCAAATTCATAAATAGGTAAGAAAATTAACGCACCTAATACGTTAAACATTACGTGAACAACAGAAACTCTTTTCGCATTTGTATTTACACCGATACTGGATAAAACAGCCGTGATACAAGTACCGATATTTTGACCAATAATAATTGGAACAGCTACGGCATAAGAAATTCCACCGGTCATAGATAATGCTTGCAACATACCAACAGAAGCAGCAGAACTTTGAATGATTGCAGTTACAACTGCACCAACTAATAAACCTAAAATAGGATTTTTAAATAAAGTCAAAGCATGTGAAAATCTAGGGTCATCGGCAAGTGGAGCCATAGAAGTTGACATCAATTGCATACCATACATCAATACAGCAAAACCTATTAAAAATCCCCCAACA
>CALAWF010000156.1 GCA_937894665.1 uncultured bacterium
AGAAAAACACGAATGACCAAATGGCTCGAGTCATCAGGGGCTATGCCCCCGAACTTCCTATTAGATTTACGTCATTCTGAGGGGTTAACAGTTGAAGTAGTAATATATTTTAGCAAATTTACCCGAAGAATCTCTGACTAAGCACCCAAGTAAGAGATCCTGAACCAGCTAACGGCTACGCCGACGCATACGGACTCACACGTTTCGCCACAGCTCAACGGTTCGCTTTGTAAAGTTCAGGATGACCTTTTGTGTTATGTTTCCCTCGCCCCTTGTGGAACACTAGCTGAACCGACGAAACGGAGTTGAGCCGAGCGAAACTGCATGCCGTATGGCTGAGGGTTAGGGAGAGGTGGTAAGTTAAACTTGTTCGGTTAGAGATTCTTCGCTTCGCTCAGAATGACACATCTGTTCTGTTGTTTTCCCCCACAAGAAGAGGATAATATTTTAAAGAGATACTTTCCGTTCGCTTAGAATGACGTAATAATTACATAAAGAACTCAGTGCCTTAAAGCCTTCAGTAACGGACTTATTCCCCTATTCCCTTCTTCCTTATCCCTTGAAACCAACTTATAAACTTATTCACCTATAGAATTATCAACTTTTATATTTACAATCTTTAAATTTGATTGAAAAATGAAAAGTTGTTTTGTACAATGTTTCTATAAAAAAGGAGTGTTTTTTTATGGGCGATGTGCAGAAGAGAATTTTGATAGTTGATGATGATGATGAAATCAGAGATTTGTTAGAATTTGACGTTAGAAGCAGTGGCTATTTTGTCGATACTGCAAAGGATGGTCTTGAGGGTTTGAACAAAGCTCTAAATAACACTTACGATTTAATTTTGCTTGATGTTATGATGCCAAGAATGAATGGTTTTGATGTTTGTAAAAATATCCGCCAAGCAAAATTATCTATTCCAATTTTGATGCTTACCGCAAAAGGTACAATTGAAGATAAAACAGATGGTTTCGATTGTGGAGCAGATGATTATTTGGTTAAACCTTTTGATATTCAGGAAGTATTGCTGAGAATAAGAGTTTTACTCCGTAGAAATTCGGTTAATATTGAAGAAACCCCTCTTTCTAATGAAGTTTTGAGAAGTGGTGATATTGAGATATTTCCGGAGTCATTGGAAGCTGTTATTGTTAATAAAAAGGTCAAGTTAACTCCAACTGAATTTGAAATTCTTTATTGCTTGATGCAGCATTTTAATCACCCTGTTACTTTGGCTACATTGTTGGATGAGGTTTGGGGATATGATAGTAATGAAGATGTAAGAATGTTGAGGGTTCACGTTGGTGGCTTGAGAAATAAAATTGAACCGAATGCAAAAGACCCAAAATATTTGCACACTGTTACTAACGTTGGTTACAAGTTGACACCATTTGCTCAAGAGTAGTTTGCTTATGAAAAATTTTGGTTTCGGTTTTAAAAGATTAAAAATTATTGAACAAATTGCAATTGTGTTTTTTATTGCAGTTGTAATTCCAATGTCTATTAGCGGTTTTATTATCAATAATATTAACCAACAATCGGTTAGACACCAATTGAGAGAATCAGCAATTCTTGTTGCCAGTATGGTGTCTGATGAAGTTGATTTCTTTTTGAAAACTAATGAATCAACTTTGGCACAGATTGCTGACACATTGGAGTATTTACCATCTAAAAAATTGAAAGATAAATTTATTAAAGATGTTGCTAAAAGGTACCCTAACTGCGAAGATATTGTAATCGTTCATAATCCTCAAGAGTTGGAAAAAATTACAGACGATTCTCACATAAACGAAAAACCGATTTTATCAACTCAGATGAAGGACGGTTCATTCCTTGTAATCATCTTTAATGCAAATAATTGGGATTCTCAATTGTTCAAGTCTTTAGAAAATGATAATCGTCAGATTTATATATTAGATAAAAATAATCATTTAATTTCATCTCACAATTTTACGCCGGAAGTATTTAAAGAAACATTAGATTTACTTCCCACAGATATGGAGGTTGATGCACCGGTAATTTTTGGAGATGAAAAAAATAGACCGATTGTTTATTTAAGACGTCATAACCCTGATTTGACTATTGTTGTTAATACAACCGAAAACATGGCAAAACGTGCAATTTTAGATAACCGAGTTAAGATAATTATTTCTGTATTATCTGCAATTTTGGCAATGATGTTGCTTATCGGTTTCTATATGTATTATCTTTATATCAATATCAGGCAGTTGTTCAAGGCTGTTATTGCCCTTTCAAAAGGTAATTATCAACGTCAAATCAGACTTTTGACAACATCATTTACTCCGTATGAAATTGTTTTCTTAGCAAATGAATTTAATAATATGGCTTCAGAAATTCATAAAACTTATTTGCAATTGAAGCGAAAGAATATGGAATTGAAAGCCTTGAACGAATTCCGTTCTAACTTGATTGATACTGTGAGTCACGAATTGAGAACTCCATTAACAAGCATTCAGGGCTATACTTCAAGATTGATGCGTCAAGATATTGTTATTGATGAGGAAACAAAACAAAAATCTCTAAGAATTATCAAAGAGCAATCAGAACGTCTAAAACGTTTAATTGAAGATTTGTTGACTATTCCTGATATTGAAGGAATGCGACTTCGCACCGTTAATGATAATATCTGGCTAAATAAAGTTTTTGAACAAGCCGAGTTGCTTTTGAGAAAAAGGGACGGGCATGAAATTGTTGTTAATTTAGCTCCTGATTTCCCGCAGGTTGTTGCAGATAAAGGAAGATTGGAACAGGTTTTTGTTAATTTGTACGAAAATGCTGTTAAGTATTCATATCCTGATACTCCGATTTTGGTAGATACTGCGGTTATGAATGGTAAAGCTGTAATTACGGTTAAAAATAAATGCGATAAAATTCCACCGAAGAAACTTCAATCATTGTTTGGAAAATTTGTAAGACTTGACGACAATATGACAAGAACAACCAGAGGAAGTGGTTTGGGCTTGTTTATTGTCAAAGGGCTTGTTGAAGCAATGGGCGGAACAATTGAATTATTTTCAGATGATGAATACGGCTTTAGAGCAGTAATTACATTAAATATTGCAACAGAAAATGAGGTTGTTTCATAGTGGAAAACTTTATGGAAGCTGCAATAGAAGAAGCTAAAAAGTCTGATGGTGATATTCCGGTTGGAGCAGTTGTCGTCAAGAATGGCAAAATCATTGCAAAGGCTCATAACACAAGAGAAAAAGACAATGATATAACTTCTCATGCTGAAATCTTGGCAATTAGAGAAGTTGAAAAAATTTTTGACAACTGGCGGCTTGATGATTGTGAATTGTATGTAACCCTTGAACCTTGTCCTATGTGTGGTTGGGCGATTTTACAATCAAGAATTAAATCCGTTTATTTTGGAAGTTATGACCATAATTACGGAAGTTTTTCTTCCAAAATTGATTTACGAAAATTATCTACTTCTAAGTTAAATGTTTATGGCGGAATACAAGAAGAGGTATGCGATAAACTTTTAACCGCTTTTTTCAATGCTATGCGGAAGTCTGAAAATTAGCCTTTTACGGCACCCTCGTTTTCGCCGGAAATAAAGTATTTTTGCATCGCAAGGAAAAATATTATAATCGGAATTGTTGATATTATTGAGCCTGCGGCAATAAATCTCCAATTAGAAGAGAACATCCCTTGCAAGTTATTTACCCCGACAGGAAGAGTGTACATTGCTTCTTTTGTCAAAACGATACTTGGCCAAAGGAATTCACCCCAAGAACCGATAAATGTAAAAATTGCAAGAACCGCAAGAGAAGGTTTAACCATAGGGAGTAAAACTTTCCAAAAGACTTGGAAAACATTGCAGCCATCTACGATTGCAGCTTCTTCCATTTCTCTTGGGATTGCTAAAAAGGCTTGACGCATTAAAAATATTCCGAATGCACTGACTGCAAACGGCATAATCAATCCGATAAATCCCATTGTATCATTTACGCTATCAACAAGATGAAGTTTAAGTGTAATCAAATACACAGGTAACATTATTGCTTGGAATGGAACCATAATTGTTGCAAGGATTGAGAAAAAAGCAATCTTTTTCCCTTTAAATTCCATTCTGGCAAGCGGGTATCCTGCAAGAGATGACAAGATTAGGTTTAACAAAACTGTGCCGCCTGCAACAATCATACTGTTGATAAAATATCTCATCAAGTCAACTTTGTGCCAAACTCCAACATAATTTGCCCAAGTGAAGTCTTTTGGAATTATTGTCGGAGGATATGCAAAAATATTTTCTCCGCTACCTTTTAATGATGTTGACAACAACCAAATAAATGGGAATATTGAAAGAATAGATACAAAAATTAGAATTGCGTGTATCCAAATATTTTTTAGTTTAATTTTATCTTTAAGTTTTTTTAAAATTTTCAAAATTTTTCCTCTTAAATTTGGTATTTGTTTTTCTC
>CALAWF010000157.1 GCA_937894665.1 uncultured bacterium
CCACTTGTTCCATTGATTTGCCCGCCAAAGAATAAACCTTGGATTTTCTTTGACATCAATGAGTGTGTTGTTTGAACTGCGGGAACATAGTCATATTCAACAGCGTAAGCAGGTTTGATAATGTGAGCGTTTTCTAATCCTGGGAGGCTTCTAATCATACGAACTTGAACATCTGCAGGTAAACTTGTTGAAAAACCTTGAATATAGATTTCATAAGTGCCAAGTCCTTCCGGTTCAATAAAAATGTGGTGAGAAGGATTTGAAGCAAATCTAACAATTTTATCTTCAATAGACGGACAGTATCTAGGTCCAACACCATGGATAAGTCCTTGGTACATTGGCGATTTATCAAGGTTTGAACGAATAATTTCGTGTGTTTCTTCTGTTGTTCTTGTTAAATAACAAGGGTAAGTTTTTCTAATCGGACGATTAGGTTTGAAGGAGAAGAAACTCAACTCTTCATCTCCCGGTTGAATTGTCATTTTAGAATAGTCAATAGTTCTTTTGTCAACTCTTGCAGGAGTTCCTGTTTTTAGTTTTTTAGTTTCAATTCCTAATTTGTGCAATGAATCAGACAAACCGATTGCGGCTTTTTCACCTAGTCTTCCTGCACTATAAGAACGCAAACCTACAAAAATACGACCTTCGAGGGATGTACCGGTTGTTAGGACAACAGCTTTAGTGGAATACTCAATACCAAATTCGTCAACAGCTCCAACGATTTTGCCGTTTTTTGCTTTTAGTTCAGTGATACAACATTGTTTTAGGTAAATATTTTCGTTACTTTCGATTAAGTTTCTCATATAACGAGAATATTCCGCCTTGTCAGATTGAGCTCGTAATGCTCTAACTGCAGGTCCTTTAGATGAATTAAGAACCTTCATTTGCAAATATGTGGCGTCGGTAACTTCACCCATAACACCACCTAAAGCGTCAATTTCACGAACTAACGTAGATTTTGCAGGTCCACCTACAGCGGGGTTACAAGGTTGTAATGCAATATTGTCAAGATTAAGTGTACAAAGTAACACTTTCATCCCAAGTCTTGCACAAGCCATAGCAGCTTCGCAACCGGCGTGTCCTGCACCTACAACGATTATATCGAATTTGTTTTTTAAGTAATCCATAACAATATTATAAAGCAAACAAACCCTGATTGCCTTATTTTTAGTTTTGGTCCGTTACGTTTTTAATAATTTTTTGCATAACAATCTAACGCTTAAACTATTAAACGTACATTAAACACTAAAAACAAACCATACACACTTCGTTGTCAAAAACGCTTAGGAAAATTTAATTTTAAGGTCTATCCTTCAGCAGTTAACTCTTCCCAGATGCTTGGAACTACAATTAATGCTGTGTAAACGATGAAACCGAATAAAATAAGATTAATTGCCATGATAACCTCCTTTGGTTACACATATATTAATCCCACTTTTTGATGTAAAATAACAATTAATAGTACAAATATAGGAAAAGTTTACAAAACTTAATACAAATTATTGAGATGAAAGAATTTACACAAAAGGATATAAATACACTATTTTCGGGGCTTTGCTGTTCTCGCTGCAAAAATGAATTTACAAAAAATTCTATAAAAATTTTGGAAAGGGATTGCGATATTTTGCTCTGTAGTTTATCATGCGAAAAATGTGGCAAGGATTTTGGCGAAGTTGTCTTTAATTTTAATCGAAATGCCAAGCATCATGAGCCTTTGGAGATAATTGAAGGACCTCCACCAATTTCTTATGATGATGTAATTGAGGCACATAGATTTATTCGGAAGAAATTATAATTTTAGCTCTTTGACAATCTTTTTGAAGTAGTCCGGATCATCGATTGCTTTTTTAGTACAAGCAATTCCGTTGAAAGATGAGCTTTTATCTTTGTTACAATATTCGTCTGTGTCTTTATATGTGGTGTTTGTGCTTCCCATTGCTGTTAATCCGCTATCAAGGACTTCAAATGTAAATAAATCTGCTCCCCAAATGTTTGGCTTATTATTGAAGCCGTTTATATCTACCGAAATCCATAATCGCCCTTGGTAATTCTCAACCAGGACTAATGAACCGTTTTGCAAGCCGAATTGACCATCATCAAACCAGTTATATGCAACTTTTCCACTTCTATTTAATGTTTTGTATCCCACAGTGTCGTTGGTGTTGTAACAAGGCAAATGTCTTTTCATTGAACTTGTTATTGAATTTCCGCAATCTATAGTGCCTTGAAAATATCGCATATATGTTTTGTAAAAAGTTTTGGAGTCTGTATATTCGCTCGGGTCAGTAGATACATCATCTGCTAACATCAACCTGTATGCTTGGAGTACGGTTGAATGAGCCTTCATAAATTGGGTTTTCATCTTTTGCTGCCTTGATATTTGTCATAAGTGTCGGAATTGTCATCGCTGCAACAACTCCGATAATTCCAAGTGTAATCAAGACCTCTGCAAGAGTAAAACCTGTTTTTCTCATTAAAAACTCCTCTCAATTATTTAATACTATTCTTAATAAATAAAGAAAAATCATTATATATCATGAAAATTATATTTAGATTTATAAAATCTGTCAAGTTTTATATAATTAATAAATGGACGTAAGAAATGAACTAAAGTATATATTAGGAAAAGAGGCAATTACATTGACCAAAATGGCAGAGCTTATGACCGAGAAAACCGGTCGAAAATATACGGTCAATAGTCTTTCCGGAAAGTTGCTGCGTAAGAGTATAACGCTGGATGAAACAAGCGAATTGCTTGATATTATAGGGTACCATGTCGAATTTGTAAAAAATTAAACGAGTAAAATTTACATTAAAATTGCTATAAAAAAATACCACAGCCGTTTGGTTGTGGTATTTTTATCAAAAATTACGCAATTTTTGATTCTAAAATGTTTTTATATAAATATAGGGGATATATTTATAGGAGAAAAAATGGGGATTTATCGTTTATTCTTTAGGGCTACAGGTCTAATGCCGAGAAAAGAAATCGTGCGGACTTGTAAAAATATCGGCAAAGACCTTGCACAAGAACTAAAACCAGGGGAAACTGTTAATCCTGCAAGAGTTCAGGAATTAGTTGCTAAACGTATAGGGAAAAAGAACGCTGCGAAAATAGAAATTAGTGATAATTTTAACATTTTTCAACGTTATGCGGAAGATTTGGGTATTCCAAAAAATTTGACAAAATCATATTTTACAGGTTCAAAATCTGCAGTATTACCAAATCCAAAAGCATCAAAAACTCTATTGTCTTTAAGAACAAACTCAATGGGAACAAGTGAAGCTATAAATACAACAACACATGAATTAGAACATGTTTTATTTAAACAATTTAGTCCAAGAGCGAGTTTGGAAAAATTATATATTAAATTACGAGGTCAGAAATGGCTTGATAATTATATAAAAAAATATGCAAATATTATAAATCATAAATGTTTTTCTATGCAACAATTATTGTTAAGATTCAGTAATTTGGGGCTTGCGGCAAATAATGGTTATACTGAAAATGTATTAACCAATGTTGGATTACACTCCCAGATGAAATTAAAAAATGTAACTACTAAAGATTTTTTAAATGGATTAATACAAAGAAATATTGAGAAACCCGCAGATGCAAAACTAAACCTTAAAATATTAAAAGCTGTAAGAAATACATTGAAAGATGAATCTAGAGCCTATAAAGTTGGCGGAGCAAGTGAGCGTTATTTTGATGTACAACACGGTTCAGTAAATCAAAATCCAACAAAATCAGAAATGATGGCTTATCTGTATGACAATACAATTAGCGTTTTGAATAAAAGAATTAGGCACGCAAAGATTGAGAGGTTGAAATCATTAATTTATCCGACAAAATTAAAACAAAAATTACTGACTCCGAAAATTTTATCAGAAACGGTAAATTCTGATGGTGTAATTATTCAAGAAATGTCAATGAATAGTAAAAAAGTAAAAGTTACAACTTCAGAAGTTCAAAAAAAGTGAACTTTCAAAAGGGGTGTTAGATGCACTAAGTTGATAAATAAAAAGAGCCTTGAACTAAAAGTTCAAGGCTCTTCTAATTATAAAATAAAATTATTAATTATTGTTTAGGAGTTACAGTACTTTTGATATGTAATTCTCTCAACTGTTGCAATGAAGCAACTCCCGGAGCATCACTCATCAAGTCCTTAGCACCTGCATTCTTAGGGAATGCGATAACATCACGGATAGAATCTGTTCTTGCAAGTAATGCAACCAATCTATCCAAACCGATAGCCAAACCTGCGTGAGGTGGAGTACCGTATTGAAGTGCGTTAACCATAAATCCGAATTTTTGTTGAGCTTCTTCTTCTGTCAAACCTAATGCTTTGAAGATTTTCTTTTGAACTTCAGAAGAGTGGATTCTTACAGAACCCCCGCCCAATTCAGTTCCGTTATAAACGATGTCATAAGCGATAGATTTAACATTACCCAAATCTCCTGAATCTAATTTGTCTAAATCTTCAAGGTTAGGAGATGTGAATGGGTGGTGCATTGCCATATATCTGTCTTCTTCGTCGCTCCATTCAAACATTGGGATAATCTCAATCTACCCATAACGTCATAAACTAATTTTGGTTTATCTGCTACGAAGAAGATAATATCTCCGGCTTCTGCTCCAGCTCTTTCTTGAATTTGTTTAGCTTGTTCTTCTGTAACGAATTTCAATACTGGAGATTTAGCTGTTCCGTCTTCGTTGTAGATGATGTTTGCAAGAGCTTTAGCACCAAATGATACAGCTAATTTAGTAATATCATCGATTTCTTTTCTTGAATATTTAGCTCCTCCCGGAATTCTGATACCACGAACGATACCGCCATTTTCAAGAGTATCTTTAACAATCTTGAATTCAGATTGCATAATAATATCACCAATATCAAATAATTCTAGACCAAATCTTGTATCAGGTTTATCAGAACCGAATCTGTCCATTGCTTCCTGCCAAGGCATTTGGATAAATGGAGGTTTAACTTCTACTCCTGCAGCCTTAAAGGCATCAACGATTAAACCTTCAACAACTTTGATAACGTCTTGTTGTTCAACAAAAGACATTTCCATATCAACTTGAGTAAATTCAGGTTGTCTATCTGCTCTTAAGTCTTCATCTCTGAAACATTTTGCGATTTGATAATATCTTTCGATACCCCCAACCATCAACAATTGTTTAAAGATTTGTGGTGATTGAGGTAGAGCGTAGAATTTACCTTCTTGAACACGAGATGGTACAAGATAATCTCTAGCACCTTCCGGAGTAGTCTTGATAAGAATTGGAGTTTCAACTTCCAAGAAATCAAGATTGTTCAAGTAGTTTCTGATTGCTTGTACAATGTTATGACGCATAACAAGTTTTGATAACATTTGTTCACGTCTTAAATCTAAATATCTG
>CALAWF010000158.1 GCA_937894665.1 uncultured bacterium
CCTTTTTAATTTCATCATTAATATTTTGCAAATTCCAAACTTTTCTTCTGTTGTCAAAAATTTTGTACCGATTTTGCGTAGAAATTTCTTCCTCAACAATTGAGTCAGAATGAATATCGTCAATAATCAATTGAACAGAAACATTACCGTTAAATTCATTTATCTGCGGATGAAAAGCTATATCCAAACTGTCCCCGGATTTCAAACCTACATCCCCTTTTTGCCACCAAATAGCTGTAAATTCATACGCATCAGATGCCACAACCAAACGTAAATGAGAATTATCTGAACCCATCAACCTTTTTTGTCGAACTTTCAAATTGTTTAATTCAAAAATAGGGCTTGGATTAGACGCACCAAACGGCTCTAATTTAGAAATCTCTTCAACCAAATCTGTTGTAACGTCAGATGGATTAAGAAGTAAATCTATTTTGATAAATGGTTTTAATTCTTTTGTCGCAGTGTACTCTTTAACAGTTTCACAAAGAGCCTTTTTTACAGATTCAAAAGAAGTTTGTTCACCTGAAAAACTCAAACCGGCAGCAAGTTTATGTCCACCAAAACCGGCAAACATTTCAGCATTCGCACTAATTACATCGTACAATGGTACACCTTCAATACTTCTTGCAGAACATCGGTATTCATTCTTTGCATGGTTATAATTCATCAAAAATACCGGCTTGTAATACTTTTCAACAAGTTTTGAAGCAACAATACCAATAATCCCTATGTGCCAACCCTCATTTTCTAAAACAATTGCAGGGAATCTATTTCCTTCTCTTTGAACCATTGCATCTGCTTGGGCAAAAACTTCTTGGCAAAGAGTTTGTCGAACCTTATTCAATTCATTCAAAGTTGTAACAGCCATTTGAATTTCTTGAACATTATCAGAAATCAAAACTTTTAAAGCTGATTCAACAGTATCAAGACGACCGGAAGCATTTATTCTTGGGGCAACTCCAAATGCTATCATCTCAGAAGATACACCCTTTGTTATATCATAACCGGCACTTTCCAAAAGAATTTTCAAACCCTTGTGCTTTCCTTTGGAAATCAATTCCAAACCTTTAGATACAAAATATCTGTTTTCACCAATCAAAGGAACAATATCGGAAACTGTACCAACAGCAACAAAAGGAAGAATTTCATAAACAAATTCCGTCTTTGCATACTTTGCAAGAAGTGCTTGAGCAACCTTAAACGCTACTCCACAACCGGCAAGATAAGTCAAATGTTCAATTTGTTTTGCTGATAAACTTTCATCTAAAGCGTTGGGAGCTTTTGGATTAATAATTGCATAAGCAGGAGGTAATTCCTCAGGAGCTTCGTGGTGATCTGTAATGATTACATCAATCATCTTGAAACTATTCAAAAACCGTACGGCATCGACATCAGAAATACCACAGTCAACAGAAATTATAACCTTAGGTTTGATAGTTGTCATTAACTTAATCAGTGCTTTTTTATCAAAACCATGACCTTCATTTTCTCTGTCAGGTATAAAATAATGAACATCTGCTCCCAGGAATTTTAAAGTTTTATATAATACAGAAGTTGAAGTTACACCATCCGCATCGAAATCACCATAAATGATTATAACTTCTTTATTATCAATTGCTCGTGAAACTCTTTCAACGGTTTTTTCCATATCACAAAAAACATTTGGAGAGGTTAAAGGTGTTTCAAGAGGGTTTAAAAACTCTTTCATTTCCTCTTCTGTTTTAATTCCACGAGAAATCAGTAATCTTTTTATCAAAGATTTTTCATTTGTTACCGTATTATCTAAAATCCATTCTTTTTTCATCTTCCCAAAGTCCTCTAATTAAAATCATAACACAGAAATTGAGGATATTAAATTATGTAAATTTCTTTTTCATTTAGAAAAAATAAATTAGAATATAGTAAAGGTTTACAACTACTATGGAGGAATATACAAAATGAAAAAACTATCAAAAATATTTGCCCTAACAATGGGATTGTTAATGATTTCAGGAACAATTGCTATGGCAGAAACAAAATTTACACCATTAAATTTTGATGACAGCTCTTCAGTAAAAACAACATCTGCAACATCATCAACCGCAGTAAACTCAGCTGATGCAAAAGGAACAGATTTGTTAGATCCTAGCCAAGTTGTTGCAGGTCCTAAAATGCAAAATTCTATTTTGCAAATCGATAATGCTCAAATCGAATTGAGAAATAAATTGTTGAACTACAAAAATAATTACGCTCAAATCGATTCTAAATATCAAACAACAAAAGCAGAAAGAAGAGCAGCTAAAAAACAAATCAGATATGCTGAAAAGAAAATTAGAAACTTAGATAATGCTAAGAAAAAAATCAGAAAAAATTTCGAAAGAAAAATCAATATCTAATAGGACTTTTATTTAAAGGAAGGGAAGACTATCAATACATTTGATAGTCTTTTTTATTTTATGCTAAAATATTTTCGCTATGAAAAAGTTATCTACACAAGAATTATTTAACAAATATTGCACCAAAAAAGAGCATACAAAAGAAGTTTGCAGGCTATCACTTTTAATATTTGAAGAGGTTAATAAAAACTTAAAGGAAATGTCTGATAGAAAAAAAGATATTTTAACCTCCGCAGCAACTTTGCATGATATTGGATATTCGGTAGAGGAAGATTCCCATAACAAATATAGCCAAAAACTTATATTAAATGAAGGTTTGTCAGATTTTTCGCAAAAAGAAACAGAAATAATCTCTTGTATTTGTAGATACCACCGAGGAGAATTGCCTGACAAAAAAGAGGATAAAATATATAAAGATTTCGATAAGGATGAACGAAGGACAGTAAAAAGACTCGGCGGAATACTAAGAATTGCTGATGGATTAGAAGATGATGAAATAGGACAGATTGAAGATATAAAAATAAATCAGAATGAAGAAGATTATATAACTGAATTTGTAATATATACAAAAGACGAGGTTATACCGGATATAAAAACAATTATACGAAAGAAAACCTTGTTTGAATATGGATTTAGAACACAAGTGGTATTAAAATTCAGAAAAATTAAATAAAAGACTTGATTTTAAAAAATGTTTATAGTACATTTGTTCATGCGGAAGTGAAAACAGACGCAAGACCGATATGCGGGCTGCTAGCTCAGGTGGTTAGAGCGCACCCCTGATAAGGGTGAGGTCGGTGGTTCGAGTCCACTGCGGCCCACCATTTCATACAAGTCGAACTTGGTGAAATGG
>CALAWF010000159.1 GCA_937894665.1 uncultured bacterium
ATCTTTTCACCGTTTTCTTTAATCTTTTTTCTTCTTTTGTAATATTTTGTTACATTTTAATAATTAAATAATTATTAACAGAAGATTCGATTAGCCATTTTTGCGTTAGAATATTGTTATAAATATACAGACAAGAAAGGATAAATAATATGTGGGATTACTCAGAAAAAGTTATGGACCATTATAGAAACCCTAGAAACGTTGGAACTATAGACGATGCCGATGCTGTAGGGACAGCAGGCTCTTTAACTTGTGGAGACCAATTAAAAATATATTTAAAAATAAAAGATAACGTAGTTACAGATGCAAAATTCCAAACTTTCGGATGCGGTTCTGCTGTTGCAAGTTCTAGTATGTTAACAGAAATGATTATCGGCAAAACTGTTGACGAAGTTAGAAAAATTACAAACAAAGATATTGCAGATGCTCTCGGCGGTTTACCTCCAGAAAAAATGCACTGTTCTGTAATGGGTTATGAAGCACTCGAAGATGCTCTTAAAAATTACAAATCAGAAGGCTACGTTGATATGGATGATTTGTTAGGAAACAATCCTCCTGAAAAACAAGAAAAAATGATTTGCACATGTTTTCAAATCACTGAAAACGTAATCTGGGATGCAATTAAACAAAACGGATTGAAAACAGTGGAAGAAGTTACAAATTACACAAAAGCTGGTGGAGCTTGCGGAAAATGTAAATCTGCAATTCAAGATATAATTGACACTTATTACAACAAAGAAAAACAAGAAGTTCAAAAACTTACACCAACACAATGGATTTTGAAAGTTAACAACGTAATTGAAACTCAAATTTCTCCAGAACTTCAAAAAGATGGCGGAGATATTGAGCTTATTGATATTAAAAACAGAACTATTTATGTCAAACTAAAGGGTAGATGTTCAGGTTGTAAAAACTCAATGATGACACTTACAAACTTTGTAGAAACAACTCTTAAAAACTCTCTAGGAAACGACATTACAGTAGTAGAGGTATAGTTAAAATGACAAAATTAGTATATTTAGACAATAACGCAACTACAAAAGTTGATGAACGAGTATTAGAAGCAATGCTTCCATACTTCAAAGAAGAATACGCAAACCCATCAAGTATGTATGATTTCGCAAAAAAATCATCACATGCAATCAAAGAAGCTCGTGGTGTTATAAAAGACTTTATTAACGCTAAAGATGAAAAAGAAATAATCTTTACTTCTTGCGGTTCTGAAAGTGCAAACACCGGAATCCGTGGAGTTCTAAATTACAACAAAAATAAAAAACACATCATCACAACAAAAGTTGAACACCCTTGCGTTTTGAATGTTTATAAATCACTAGAAAAACAAGGTTACAAAGTTGACTACATTGGAGTAAATTCAAACGGAGAACTCGACCTTGAAGCTCTAGAATCAGCAATTACAGACGATACCGCATTAGTATCTGTTATGTGGGCAAACAACGAAACCGGTGTTATTAACCCAATCGGAAAAATTTCCGAAATTATCAAATCTAAAAATCCAGATACAAAATTATACGTCGATGCTGTTCAAGTTGCAGGTAAAATTCCTATCGATGTCCAAGCTAACGGGATTGATATGTTAGGAATTTCAGGACACAAATTCCACGCACCAAAAGGTGTTGGGGTTTTGTATGTAAATTCTAAAACAATGATTACGCCTCTAATTATTGGCGGACACCAAGAAAGAGGTAAAAGAGCAGGAACAGAAAATGTTCCATACATCGTCGGAATTGCAAAAGCCGCAGAACTTGCTCAAGACAGCTTGAATTATGAAATGACAGAAGTTAAAAGACTTAGAGATAAACTTGAATCAAATATCATCAAGAAAATCTATAATGCAAGACTTAATACAGGTGTTGCAGAAAGAGTTCCAAACACTTCTAACATCGGGTTTGAATATATTGAAGGTGAATTGATTTTGCTTCACTTGTCAGACCTTGGGATTTGTGCTTCTTCAGGTTCAGCTTGTACATCAGGCTCTCTTGAACCAAGCCACGTACTTAGAGCAATGAATGTTCCATTTACAGCAATTCATGGAAGTATCCGTTGGAGTTTGAGTAGATTTACTACAGAAGAAGAAGTTGATTATGTAATCGACAAACTTCCAGGAATTATTGAAAAAGTAACTTCAATTTCTCCATATCAAAAAGAACTTCAAACTTTAAAAGCTCTTAAAAACGCCTAACAAAAGTAAATAACCAAGATAAGGTAAAATTAAATATAAAACTTTTTGCTTAGAAAAAAAGCGTTAAATTTAAATTTTTCAAAACTCCTTATTTGTAGAATTTGTTTAGATACTAAATAAACTTATTCTATGTCTAAGGAGTTTTTGATATGAAAAAATTTATTGTTCTTCTTAGCTTACTTTCTATTTGTCCACTTGCATTTGCAGGACAGTATTCTACCACCTTAGACAAAATCGAAAATTCGCTTTTTGGCTTTACCTATTCAAATGAAGCTGAAAACGAACGAATCAACAGAATAGAAAACAAAGTTTATGGAAAAACATCCAATTCTCAACTCCCAACAAGGATTGCAAAACTAAAAAAAGATTTATCGGTAGATGAAATGGGTAAAGAAATAGAACCCAAAGAAGACACCTTTGCAAATCCGGAAGATTCTTGGGTATTTGCCAAAGAGCCAACAGAAAGCACAAAAATTGATTATCCGGTAATCAATGAACTTGAAAAACAAGTATTTAAACAAGAATTCAAGACACTAAATATAAAAACTCGATTATCAAAACTTGAAACAAAAACATTTGGTAAAACTTACGAAAATGACGACCTATCTTCTCGTGTCGATAGGTTGAAAGCCGAAATCAAACCCAAAACTTTTATGGCTAACGGTATGCAACAACAAGAAAACAACTATTATAACGACACCATAGGAAAAATGGACGACAACTACCATCTTGACCAATACGGTAGTCCGAATTTCAACTATGATTTTTACAATAAAAGAAACAACAACCAAAATTTCAATTTTCCACAAGATGATGATTATTTTTCTTCCTCATCAAGACCGAATGTGTTTAAACCCGCAAAAACAATGAGTTTATCAAGCATAGAAAAAGCCATCTACAAGACTAAATACGAAAACGAACCCACTTCACAACGTCTATCCCGTATTGAATCAAGCGTATTTGGAACAAATTTTTCACAAGACAGCGATTCAGAACGTATTGCACGAATTACAAGTGCAATAAATGCTCAAAAGTCAGCCAAAAGGTATGACAGTAATCGTTTTGGGCAAAATATGGCAACCGCTATGCAAATCGGAACAATTATCCTAATGGTTCTGGCATGTATTTTGTAACTATTTTATCCAAGGATAATCATTCGGGATTTTCCAACCATTAAGTTTAATCAATTGAGTACAAAGATGGCGATTAGCTTTTGTACTTACATAACAGCCGGTAGTGCCATTATCAAGATACTTTAATTTTTCAACATCATTCATAGTATAACCATGTGGCAATATAGCTTTTTTATCCGGAGAATAATCAAACAAAAAAGTTCGTTTACCATCAAAACTTTCAATATGGCAGGATTTATCTTTAACATCACTACAAAAGAAAAAATAAATTGCACCTCCATCATTCGGCATATATGATACAAATCCTGTGCCATCAATAAAACTTACCTTGTAATATTTATTTCCTATAATCTCCCCTTCATAATTTGCCTTGATATATTTCATAAGATATTCATCAAACCACTCTTTCAGGTACGCAGCATTAGTATCTTTATCCGCAGGAGAATCGTAAAAAATATCTCCATTTTCAGCAATAGACAGCCGAACTGCTTGGTTCATAATTGAATCAAATTTTTGTAATTTCGTTTCAATAATATGCCTATGATATTTAGTTACAAGACTAGGAATAGTAATTGCTGCAACAACACCGATTATGCCAAGAGTTATTAATACTTCTGCTAGAGTGAATGCGGATTTTTTAATTATGTCCCCCTGAACTTGATTCAGGGTCTCTAGCTTAGCAAAAGAGAGAACCCCCTCCCCTACCCCCACTTCCCTTGGAGAGGGGAAATTGCCTATGCGTTTGGTTAGAGATCCTTCGCTTCGCTCAGGATGACGACATTTGCTATGATTATCAAACGCACTCGTCATTCTGAGTGATAAACCGTCGGATTGTAACAAATCAGCAGAACTTGAACGAAGAATCTCTGACTGTTCTTGTTCAGTTAAACGCCTCACCCTATCCCTCTCCTCAAGGCGAGGGAACAAATTATTATTCCTTAACTTTATTTCTCCACAATGGAACAAGCGGATGCCATCCGCTAAAATATCGGCTACGACTTCCTTTAAGAGGATACCCCCCCCGTTTTTCAAGCTATGATTGATTTTTACCATATTATTAACTCCTTTTACTTAATATTAGAATACCAAAATTTATCTTTTTTGTAAAGAAACGGGCATGAGATGTAATCTCATGCCCGTTAAGTATTTTGATTAAAACTCTTCATTTTACTCATTTGTAGTCGTTGTCGTTGTTTCTGTTGTAGCAGAAGTTGAAGAAGTTTCAGTCGTTGTTTGTGATGAAGAATTAACTTTATTCTGAGAATTTTTCATCGCATTATTAAACAAATTCTTCAAATTTTCTTGACTTTGAGCACGATTTTCTTTTGCTTTTTCTAAATCTGCTTTTGTTTGAGCGAAATCTTTCTTTGCAGCTTCGGCTTTAGCCTTTTGGTTATCTACAATTGTATTCACATTATTTTTAACATTTTGGGCGGTATTTTTCGCATTTTCAACTCTGTTATTTATGTTATTTTTTACAGCGTCCTTCGCATTTTCCAAGTCTTTTTTCACATTCATCTGTGTTGTATCACAAGTTGACAACCACTTGAAATTACGAACAGAAGAAGAACTTTCAACAGGACCGTTAAAAATTACTTTGAAATCCTTATATGTTGTACTTCCGCTTGTTAATGCAGGAATTAGAGCCGTATTTTCACTAGCAGGATCGGCTGTTAATTGTTTCAAAAATTTAGATGTCATTGCTCCAAATTTTGGGATGTAAGAAAGAAGTTTATCTGCTGACAATTCGCCTAACACACCCATACAAGAAACAACTTTGCTATCCAATCTTCCCAATATAGTTAAACTTGCACTATTTGGAATTAAATAATAAGTCCCTTTTACATAATATGACATCAAAGGACCCGCAACTTTTATGCTGGAAATATTAGCATTTCCGTTTGCCAAAGTTAAATTTCCTGTGATATTTTTAAATCTATCAGACTCTTGAACGGTAGAAAATGTTGATAATGCAGAAATTGCAGATTTCAATATTGAATTTGAAGAAATATTTTGAGCCGTTACAAGATTTTCTAAACGACCAATTCCCATAAATCTACCATCATCAATATTAAAGTTTGCATTTCCCTTCATAGAATTCATAATTTCTTTATCGGTAACACCTCGCATTACAAGTTTTGCACCAAACCCAAGAGTACCGGTTAGGGCATTTTTAATTCCGACAGTTCCGTTGATTGCCTCTGTAGAATTTAGTCCAGAGCCATTTACATCAACCCCGATTGAGTAATCAGAAATTCCGTAAGAAATTTTACCGTTAACTTTTCCCCCAAAAACGGTTGCAACTAAATCACTCAAATACAAATTATTATAATTTTTCAATGAGAATTTAGAACTTATATCACTTGCTTCAATACCGCCAAACTTAAATTTCTTCGCTGTCGCATTTCCGTTCAAAATATCACCGTTTAAATTTGCGTTCATATCAGTCAATGAAAAATCCAAATCTTTACTTGAAATATCCGCAAAATTCAATGAACCTTTAACTTGAGGATTCATCATATCGCCAACAACCGCAGCATCACCTTTTACAGATATATTTGAATTTTTTAATCCCCAGATTGGGAAAGAAATTTGATGAGGAACAGAAATAATCAAATTCAATTTTGGATTTGAATATAATTTAGAAATTCCCCCTTCTAAAGTTGCTACAGATTGGTTTCCTGCCCACAATCCTGAATCGGTAAAGGACATTGTATCACCGGCAAGTCTTATATCTGTATGAAGTTTAGTTGTTTTATTTTTTAGCAGGTCTATATCAGCAAATCTGATATAATTTGATGGATTTGCAGTTAATTTGAAACAAATATCTTGAATTTTTGAATCACCTTTTACAATAAATTCAATTGGCAATTTTCCTGTATATGGGAACATTGCTCGTAAATCAGATGGAACAAATGCCATAATATCAGCCGCCGCAACATTTCCTTTAGCTGAAATATTTATATTTAATTTATCATTCAAATAATTTTTAACCAATCCAGAAAAATCAACTCTGGAATTATTGATTAAAATATAAGAATTTTTAATATTTATATTTTTTGAATCCATTACAATTTGAGTTTTAGGGGCAGTAATTGATGCCGTTGCATTTTTCAAGACAAGAGAGTTAACATCAACATCTCCCGTGAAAGATTTTGTATCACAAATCAATTTCACAACAGCATTAGAAAGTAATAATCTAACATCTGCAGGTTTGTTCAAAACATCCAAAGTATTGATATTCGCATTAACCTCCGGTTTAAGGTTTTTCAATTTTCCTTTAATTATTGTATTCAAAGATAATGTGCCATTTTTTATATCGTTATCTTTTAGAATTGAAACCTGTCCAAATGCAGCAAGCAAGCCCTTTACAGATAACTTATCCACTGTTAATTTCAAATCTGTATTAGAATTACTTTCAATTGTTCCTGATAATTGTAACGGATGCCCAAGAATTGAAAAACCGGCTTTTTTGATATTAATATCGTTGTTCATCAAATCAACATCAGCAGTAATATTATCTATTACAACGTTATATAAGCCATAAGTCAAACTTGATGGATTAATTTTTAAATAACCTGTTGATGAAACTTTTTTCATATCAGAATTGATATTGAAATCGGCATCAATTCCACCTTTTGCAGACAAGGTGCTGAAATCATTTCTATCAAAAGATTTTGCAATACTATCCACAAGTCTAATCATATTATTGAACTTGGCATTTGAACGCAAAGTCAAGTCAATTGCAGAATTTTTGCCGGAATGAATATCGCCGATAATTTGAGTTTTTTCATTCTCATCATCAGATGTAAAGAAAATTGAATCAATATTAGTTTTATTTCCTTTAAATTTCAAATTTGCATAACTTTCAGGAAGTTTTTT
>CALAWF010000160.1 GCA_937894665.1 uncultured bacterium
GCTGCCTTTCTATTTTGATTATAACAAAATATTTCATGGCTATTAGTTGCGATTAATCGTTTAGTATATCTTCTATATATATTATACTACATGTATCGGATTAATTTCACTATTTCTTTACTATTATTGTAATAATTTTAACAAAACTTTACATTTTGAAATAGGTTCAAACCGTGTAAAATCAACACTTTTAATTTGAAAAAATACAAAAAAAATAAATTCTCAACCCTTTGATTGAACTTTAAAAATTCCCCTTTACAAAGCTAAATACAAGATAAAAATGTATTACGATTTAGTTACATTTGAGGGTTAATACACTAAAAATGTGGTATTCTAAATTTATGTTTACAGGAATAATCGAAGAAACCGGAAAAGTTAAATCTTTAGTCTTCAAATCAAATGGAGCTGAAATTGTTATAACTTGCAATACGATACTTGAAGATATCAAAATTGGCGATAGTATTGCTATCAATGGGGTTTGTCAAACTGTTATACAATATAGTCCAACAGAATTTGTTGCTGAAATCAGTGATGAGACCTTGAAAGTTACAACATTAGGGAATTTAAAATCCGGAGATGTTGTAAATTTAGAAAGAGCATTAACACTTAGCTCAAGACTTGGAGGACATATTGTTTCAGGTCATGTTGACTGCAAAGGGAAATTTGTAGATATTGAAAAACTATCAGATTTTTACAACCTTTCATTCGAAATTCCGCAAGAACAAGAAAAATACGTTGTTTACAAAGGTTCAATTACGATAAATGGTATAAGTCTAACAGTTGCAGAAATTGAACAAAATATAGTAAAAGTCGCAATAATACCTCACACCTTCAACAATACAAACTTGAAATACTTGAAAATAGGAGAAGAAGTAAATATTGAAACCGATATTTTAGGGAAATATGTTGAAAAATTTTTATCTGCGAAAGATAATAAAAAAGGTATAAGTATGGACTTTTTACAAGAGAATGGATTTATATAATGGATAATAAGTTTAGATTTGATAGTATTGAAGAGGCTATAGAAGATTTTAGAAACGGGAAGCCTGTCATTGTTGCAGATGATGAAGATAGAGAAAATGAAGGCGACGTAATTATTTCCGCAGAAAAAGTTACCCCTGAAAAAATCAACTTTTTAGCATCGGAAGTTAAGGGTTTAATTTGTCTTGCTATTTCATCTGAAATTGCCCAACAATTAGATTTACCACAAATGGTAGAACAAAATACTGAAGAAATGAAAACCGCATTTACAATAAGTATTGATGCCGCAGAAAAATATGGCGTTACAACAGGTATTTCTGCTTACGACAGAGCTAAAACCGTTGAAGTTGCGACAGCTTATGATGCCCAACCATCAGATTTAAGACGTCCAGGACATTTGTTCCCTTGCGTTGCAAAAAAAGGTGGAGTATTAGAAAGAACCGGTCATACCGAAGCAGTTGTTGATTTGGCTAAAATTTGCGGGCACAGACCTGCAGGAGTTATGTGCGAAGTTATGGCTCCGGATGGTCATATGGCAAGAAGAGATTATTTGAGAAAATTTGCAAATGAGCATGGAATGAAGTTTATTTCTGTAGCAGAACTTATTGCATACAGACTTAAATCAGAAAAACTTGTTACAAGAGAAGCCGAAACAACCCTTCCAACACCTTATGGAGAGTTTAAACTTTACGCATACAAAAATCAAGTTAATGGCTCTGAACACGTTGCCCTCGTTAAAGATGACGGTTCTGATAAAATTCCGGCAGTAAGGGTTCATAGTATGTGCCTTACCGGAGATGTTTTCCATAGTTTAAAATGTGATTGCAATTCACAATTGTTTAATGCTTTAAAGTATATTGAAAACTACGGAAAAGGAGCAGTTGTTTATCTAACAGATCACGAAGGAAGAGGAATTGGACTTTGTAATAAAATTAAAGCATACAAATTACAAGAAGAAGGACAAGATACAATTCAAGCCAACATTTCTCTTGGTTTCAAATCTGATTTAAGAGATTATGGAACAGGGGCTCAAATCCTTGTAGATTTAGGATATACAGATTTTAACCTAATCACAAACAACCCTAAGAAAATCATTGGACTTGAAGGTTACGGACTTAATGTATTAGATATAATCAAGGTAAATTCAGAAGTTACACCATACAATAAGAGGTACCTTGAAACTAAAAAAGAAAAAATGCACCACTCGTTATAAGGAAAAATATTTATGTACAATACAAAAATTTTAACAGCGAATAACTACGGAAGTTTTGAAAATCTATATGAAGATTTTAGAAAAAAAGCTAAAACGGATTATAATTTTGAGCTTGAACCTTTAGATTATGATGGATTTTTAGAAGCAATTGATAAAGATTTAATCAAATGTATTGTACTTTACGAAGATGAAAAAGCGGTTGGTTTCCTAGTTTATACAACAGCAATTTCCGAAGCAATCGAATTAAATATTATTCATTCAATTGATAAAGATAATCTA
>CALAWF010000161.1 GCA_937894665.1 uncultured bacterium
TGCCACTACGAATAAGGCAGCAGATTCCCTTTCAGAAGCTAAGCAACCTAAACGTTTCCACGCTTCCCATTTATTTTGCAATTCGTAAGATACAGGCATAATCTCCGGATTATGCTGACCATAAAAAGCATCTTTACACTGAACAATCCCAGTATGACAAGGATAATCAAGATTTTTAGATGCCTGAACCAAAGCATTAGTTACATCCAAATCTGCAACTGCAGGAAATTCAATCGGAGCATACTCTTTAGATGTACCTTCCATTCTTATTGCACCTGTTGCAATAACAATATCACCGCCTTTAATGTCAACTTGCATTCCGCCACAAGTACCAACACGTATAAATGTTTTTGCACCGCATTTTACAAGTTCTTCCATTGCAATTGAGGCCGATGGACCTCCGATACCGGTAGAGGTTACACTAACCTTTACACCATCTAAATAACCCGTATATGTAACAAACTCTCTTCTATCTGCCACAAGTTGAGGATTATCAAAATACTGTGCAATTTTTTGACACCTTTTAGGATCTCCTGGGAGAATTACATATTCTCCAACATCACCGGCTTTAATACCTACATGATATTGTGTTCCATCATCTGAATATTTCATAAATTTCACCTAATTAAGGAAATAAGGAAGAAGGAACATGGAAATAAGTTCATTTATTTTTTTGAACCTATTCCTTTATTTCCTTATATCCTCTTCCCTTATTAATATAACCTATTGTCCTTTTAATTTTTGAATAATTAAATCAGTAACATCAACACCGCCAACAAAGATTACTTGATCAGACAATATTGCATCTAATCTTTGTGAAACCATAACTGATTTTGCAGCAGCTTGAACTTGGTTCAAAATTTGAGTTTCTTTATCGCTTCTTAATTTATACAAAGCATCTTGTTTAGCTTTAAATTCGTTAGCAGTTTGAGTTTCAAAATTTTGTTTTTTTAATGGAGTATCCAAAGTTTTGTATTGTTTTTCTTTTTCAAGCATATATTGTTGAAGTTCAAGACCTTTTGCATCAATATCTTTTACAGCTTGTTGAGCAGCAGGATAACTGTCTAAAACTTTTTGGTAGTCCAAATAACCAACTTCAGCATTAGCACTTGTGCCAATTGAGAAAGTCAAACCTACAGCTGCTAATAGAGCCATCAATTTTATTTTTTTCATAGTTCCTCCTATTTATTTTTATAATTAATATAATAAATCACCTACACCAAATGTAAAGTATCCATTTTTAGAACCGTTATGACCAGGATTTGTAAGTGGAATACCATAATCGATTGATAATGGTCCCATTCCAGGAATAAATACTTTTAAGCCGACACCGGCAGATACTGCATACATTGGTCTGTCATAAAGTTTGTTAGTAATAGTACCATCAAATACTTTACCTGCATCGGCCCAAACTGTGAATCTCAAATTGTTCAAGAAAGCAATTCTTGTTCTGTCCAAGAACGGAATTGGAGTTGCAAATTCAGCAGAACCCATTACGAAAGCATTACCAGTACCAACACCACTCATCTTGAACCCTCTAACAGTATAAGGTCCACCTAAACGATAAGCCATAACTTCCGGAATATCGCCATGTATTGCACCACCACCTTTAACAGTGAATGATAAAGATGATTTCTTCGCAACAGGAACATATTGTTTAATCATACCGGTAAGTTTACCGTTTGTTTTATCAAATCCGTTCAAGCCAATGTTTTCATCAAATCTCAAACTTGCCATTGTTCCGTGTCTTGTTACAGTCGCAGAATCTCTTGTATCATACAATAATGCAGGACTCAAAGATAAGAACAAACCGCCTTCTAATTGTTTTGCACGATCAGAAATTGGAACATTATACTTTCTATACAATGCAGAAATTCCATTGAAATCACCTTCTTTAACATCAATATTTTCTGCACCTAAGCTGAATGTTGCAGTAGCGTGTCTATTGAATTTAAGTTTGTGAGCAACTGTAACTTCACCACCATATCTTCTTTCAACTGCCAACGGAACTTGGTAAGAACCAAAATCTCTGAAGAAAATTCTGGTATTCAAAGAAGTATCAGCATTATAGAAATATGGTTTGAAATAACTTAATTCAGCTTGAATATTCATGTGATCTTTTACAGATGAATCGTTAAGAATTACACCGGTACCAACCAAACCTGTTAAAGAAAGTCTTTCACATCTGCCACGGAAGTTATTTTCTGTAATCCCCATAGAACCAAACAAACCTGTAACGGTATCCAAACCACCACCAACAGAAATGCTTGCAGTTCTTTGTTCTTGAATTTTTATTGTAATGTCATACGCATCAGGAATATCTTCACTCGGTTCAATTTCTCTTGTTACATCTTTGAATGCTTGTGTTGCGTATAATCTTACCAAATCTTCTTTAATAAGATTTTCATTATAAATCATTCCCGGTTCTGTTAAAATATTTCTAGCAACGATATAGTCTTTAGTTTTTTCGTTACCTTCAATCATGATTTTGTCAATGATACCCTCTTTGATACTAATATTGATAGTTCCATCAGGGTCATCTGTAACAGAATCGATCCTCGCAAGAATATAACCTTTGTCTTGGTACAATTCTTGAATTTTGGAGATTGCAATGTTTAGTTGAGTAATATTTTGAGGTTTTCCTTTCATACCAGTCAATGTCGCCAAAATATCTTCGGTAGAAATTACGGAATTACCTTCAATTGTAAAATCTTTTACAGGGATATTTTCTTCCACAACAATTTTTACAGAAACTGTACCATCCGGATTAGTCGTCGGGATAGCTTTCATTTTTTCAGTAAAATATCCTGTTTCATAGATAGTTTTGAGGTCTGTTTGCATCTTTTCACGGGTATATTCTCCACCAACCTTCATTTGCATTTTGTCTGTAATTTCAGATTGTGGAACAGAATTTAACCCATAAAATTCAATATTTTTAATAGTTTTATTTTCTTTACTAACAGAAGAGCTTGTTGTTTGAGCAGATAAATTTGTTGGATATTGTTTTGTAGAAATATCCGGAATTTGATTATTTGTTGGCGATGTATATTTTTCAAACACAGTATTTGCATAGTCGTTGTTATACTGGACAGCATCATCAGTGAGACCCATTCCTCCCCAAACATCATCTACAGCAAAGCTGGAATTTTGGGATAAAAATACCAAAATAGCTGCAAATACTAACTTTTTTGTAACATTAAAGTTCAAAATATATTCCTTAACAAACTCTCACTACTCTCCACTAAAAAGTTTAGCATAAATTCATGAAAAAGTACAAAAAATTTACATCTATTTACCTATTGCAAGTTTGTAAATTTTATTTTTGTTAAAGCCGTATAATTCAGACAAAATCACGGAAATATCCTTCGCACTAAAACCTTTATCCTGCAATAATTTTATCTTATTTTCAATTTCATTTTCTTCAGAATTTTTTTCACTGCGAAAAATCATCACAACAAATTCGCCTTTTGAAATATTTTCCTCAAAATATTTGATAACATTTTCAATTTTATCTATAACAACTTCTTCAAAAACTTTAGTAAGCTCACGCCCGACAGCAACTTTTGCATCGGGTCTTACTTTTTGAATAATTTTAAGGGTATTTATAATTCTATTAGGTGATTCATAAAATACAAAATCATCATTTATATAATCTTTTGCAATATTTTCAATCTGAATTTGAGTTTTAGGTAAAAAACCCACAAATGAAAATTTTTCATCCACTCTTGAAACTCTTGAAAGAAAAGTAACAACTGCATTTGCTCCAGGAAGAGAGGTTAGAGAAAAACCTCGTTCAGTTAACTCTTTCACAATTACAGAGCCTGGGTCGCAAATTAATGGAGTTCCGGCGTCAGAAACAAGAGCCATTTTCCCTCCACCTTCTATAAATTCAACAATTTGAGAAATACGTTCTTTTTCATTGTACTTGTGATAAGAAACGCATTTTGTCTTGATATTAAAATGGTTTAGAAGTTTTTGAGTTACTCTGCTATCCTCACAAGCAATCAAATCAACTGATTTCAAAACTTCAATTGCACGTAATGTAATATCTTCCAAATTTCCGATAGGTGTCGGAACTATATAAAAATCAAATTCTTTCATAACTTGATTATAAGATAAAAGGGAATAAGGAACAAGTCAGAACATTAGTCCCGACCTGTTCAATTTAAATTTTATTTTATTATATCTAGTGAACTTCTATATCTTCTGGATCTTGAGTTCTACAATAAATATAAGCTGCAAGACCTCCAACAAATGGAAGACAAGCACCTGCTAATGTTCCTATAGTTTGATCACGTCTAATCTTCTTAATTAGCTTTTTATCTTGATGTTTATCTAAATCAAATTTTTCAGCAATTGTATCATCAGACCTAAAAGCATAATATAATGTACTAAAAATACCACCGACCATTGACCAGCCAACGGCTTTAGTTCTCGCTTTTTGGATAATTGCTTGCTTATCAGCTTTTGTTAATTCTTTTTTACCTTCTTTGTGTTGAATTTCTAAAGTATCTTCAGGCATTTCAGCTTTCATTGCAAGAATGTCTTGATTATCTGTTAATGCTTCAGCCTTTTCAGCTTTTCCTTTAAAATTTACATAATTTACCGGACTATAATTTGAAATACCTGAAACTGCAACCATATTAAAACCTTTCTATTTTCACACTACGCATTATAATAAAAACAAGTATTTTTAATTTTTTGCATGAGAATAGATAAATTTTACCCCACCACATTATATCATATAAAGCATTATAACTGGATTTGAGGTATTTCGAAATTTAGATTTACATTCTGTTACAATTGAAGGAAGTTTTAATGTCGGCTTGGTAAAGCCGACCTACATAACTGCGGATTTTGGCAAGAGCAAAGCTCGTCCAGTGGAGGGTTGCGTTGAGCCAGCCGACCCGTCAATAATACAAGACCGTTTCAGGATCTCAAGCTAGTGCGTTCGGATAGAGATTCTGAAATAAATCGGACAGTGCAAATATAATACCTTACGTTCGGTCAGAGTTTCTTCGGGGGTAATTTGCAAAATAATATTACATTCGCTACAGTTTATCCCTCTGAATGACGTAACCATAATGAACCTATAGACTTATATACTTTTCACATTAGCTGATAAATTCCAACAACACAACCGCATTAGACTCAATTGCAAGTTTTTGACCTACAGCATCCAGTTTTTCTTTTGTTTTAGCTTTTATAGAAAAATCATCGGGATTAGTATTTAAAATTTTGCACAAAACTTCTTTCATCTTTGGAATATATGGCATCATTTTTGGAGCTTGAGCAATAATATTACTATCTATATTTACAACTTTATAACCCTTTGACTGAATAAGTTCGTAAACATGTTTAAGTAAAATCGTACTATCTATATCTTTATATTTTGGATCAGTATCAGGAAAAAGAGTTCCAATATCATCCAATGCTAAAGCCCCAAGCATTGCATCAATTATTGCATGTATAAGTACATCCGCATCAGAATGTCCGAGAAGTCCTTTTTCGTGAGTAATTTTCACTCCCCCAAGTATTAAATCTCTTCCCTCAACAAGTTTGTGAATATCATATCCAATGCCGATTCTATACATTTTTATCTCCTTTTGATTAAAGAAATTATAGCATAGATTGGCTAAATATGTTATAATTAGAAACAAAGGGAATTATTAATGGATTTTCAAGCACCACCAAGTTCTGTTGTTGTATCACGACCATCTGTTCAAGAAACATCTACCGGATGTACCGTTTGTGATGGGGATTATGATTATGAATATGATTTACCTATCTACTACTCAACATCAGGAATTTTTTCAATGTTTGGTTACATTCTCTTGCTTATAGTTGCATTTTTAATTATTTCACAACTAATAATTCTTAGCCTTATTGGAATAATAGTATTTTTCAAAAAAAATATAGTCAAATGCCCAAAGTGTAAAAAAATATTCAAAAAAGAAAACAAAAATCTTACACATTGTCCATTCTGCGGCACAGAATTGTACCACCAAGAACGCCCAAACTAGTCTAATGGTTGAATTACAAACCTATTGATTGCTTTCACAAAGCCATCATTATCAACAGTATCCGTAACAAAATCCGCACATTCCTTTATTTCAGGAGAACCATTTCCCATAGCAACTCCAATTCCACCACATTGAACAAGGTCAATATCATTATTTTGGTCGCCAATTGTCAAAACATCTTCGGGCTTAATTCCCCACATATGGCACAAAAAATGTACACCATTTGACTTTTTCGCATCTTTACTGCCAATTTCGCAGAAATATGGAGTTGATTTAACTATATACAAATCAGGATACTTTTCTCTCAACAAATTGACCCAACCGGTAACTTTTTCCGGATCATTCAAATCAATTGCAAGGATTTTATTTACATTTTTGATTTCTAAATCATCAAATGAGTAAACTGTATAATCGATAAATTTTCCATCCGTATAACTTTTTACAATTTCGTTATCATGTTCAACATACAATTTGTCATCCAAATATAGATTTATATGAATATCATTTTCTCTAGCCCATTGAATAATTTCTTTTGCGTAATCCTCATTCAATGTTTCTTGGAAAAGAGTTTTACCATCACATGTTCTAATAAGCCCGCCTTGGTATGAAATAATTGGGGTATCAAGTCCAAGTTCTTTTGCAACAGGCAAAGTTGCACAGTGCATTCTACCGGTAACAAGAACCATTTTAATATTTGCTTCCTTTAACCTTTTTACACAATTTTTCATTGCCGGAGAAAAATCCAATCCCCATTTGAGAATTGTTCCGTCAATATCTGTTGCAATCATTTTTATCATACCAAACCTCTTTTAATCTTTTAGCATATCTGCTCTTGCAATTGTGCAAATTGTTTTTGCATCATTAATCTTTCCACTTTTTATCATGTTTTTAACTTCATCAAGCGGAAATTCAAAACATTTAATAATTTCGCCCTCGTCAGGATGTTCTCCGACAAACTCTAAATCTGCTGCAAGATACAAATACAATTTTTCAGTACAAATTCCTGGTGTTGTATTGATATAACCTAAAGACGTCCAGTTACGAGCCTGATAGCCAGTTTCTTCCTCCAATTCTCTTTTGCAAGCATCATCAGGATTTTCACCAATCTCTAATTTACCGGCAGGAAGTTCATAAACCGTTTCTTTCAATGGATAACGATATTGCTTAACCAATAAAACAGTACTTTCATCTTTTTTAGCAAGAATTACAACTCCGCCGGAGTGTAAAACTACTTCACGAAAAGATTTATGACCATCGGCAACTTCAACGTCATCTCTTATAACCGTGATAACTTTTCCATCATAAACAACCTTGGAATTTAATGTTTTTTCTTCAAAATTCATAGAAAGATAATAACATAAATCCCTATAATGAGAAAAGTATTTTTACAAAAAATTACACCTCTGAAACATCAGGTAAGTCAATACTTTTTAATCTTTGTTCAATACGACGGTACCATTTTAAATGTTGTTTGAACAAAATTTTATAATCATCCATATTTCCTTGAGAAATATTTTTGAATTGCTCATCAGAAGTTTGAGTCAATGATGCTTCCAAGAATTTTGTATATTCATGTCTATCAATATTTGCATCTGTTAGCTCAA
>CALAWF010000162.1 GCA_937894665.1 uncultured bacterium
TGCTGAACGTTGGATAATTGGGTTTGGACCTGTACCTAATGCAACAATTACAGTATCAACGTCTTCTACTACAAATTTTCCAGTTCCTACAGGTTTTCTTCTGCCTGAAGCATCTGGTTCGCCAAGTTCACATAATTCAAACTTCATGCCGGCAACATAACCATCTTTTTCCAAGATTTCAACCGGAGCATGCAAGAATTTGAACTGAACACCTTCTTCTTTTGCGTGGCGAATTTCTTCCAAACGAGCAGGTAATTCTTTTTCTGTTCTACGGTATAAAATAGATACTTCTTCAAAACCTACACGAACCGCTGTACGAGCGGCATCCATCGCAACGTTACCACCACCGATAACTGCAACTTTTTTACCGACTCTTAACGGTGTAATACTTTCAGGATCACGTCCTGCACCCATCAAGTTAACTCTTGTTAAAAATTCATTTGCAGAGAACACACCATTCAAGTTTTCACCTTTAATGTGCATCATTTTAGGAAGACCAGCACCTGAGCAAATAAAGATTGCGTCAAAACCATCTTCTTTCAACTGTTTCAAAGTGATTGATTTACCAACAACAACGTCTGTATGGAAAACAACACCCATAGCTTTTAAGTTTGTAATTTCTCTATCCAAAATTGTTCTTGGAAGTCTGAATGGAGGAATACCATAACGTAAAACACCACCTAATTTGTGCAATGCTTCAAATACAACAACTTCATGACCAGCTTTTCTCAAATCTGCAGCAGCAGTGATTCCCGCACAACCTGAACCAACTATGGCAACTTTTTTGCCGGATGGTTTAATTTCTGTTTGTTCAGCTTTTGTATTATCGCCAACGTAACGTTCCAAAGCACCAATTGCAACTGCTTGTCCTTTAATACCTAAAACGCAATTACCTTCGCATTGTCTTTCTTGAGGGCAAACACGACCGCAAACAGATGGAAGCATACTTGTTTGACGGATAATTTTACCTGCTTCTTCCAAATTATCTTCTTTCAATGCTTTTATAAATTCCGGAATTTGAATATTTACAGGGCAACCTTGTACGCATCTTGGATTTTTACAATGCAAACATCTTGAAGCCTCTAATTTTACTTGTTCCGGTGTTAAATTACTTTCTACAGGGTCAAAGTTTGAACGTCTTTGAATTTTATCCTGTTCTTGTACTCTTTGTCTTTCCACAACCATAATTTTATCCCTTCTTCTAAAAATTATATTTAATAGATTAACAACATTTTAATTAAAAAACAGAGTTAGTGCAAGTTATTAACTATGTGTAAAATATTACGCTCAAGACTTTCAAATATTTTCAAAATATGCTAAAATAAAGAAAATTTTATTGGAAGAGTTTAAGTTAAAGATGGGTTTTGAAGTAATTATTTTTATTTTATGTGTAATCTTGGCAGGACTTGCTACTTGGATTGCAACGTCTAAATTTTATGAAAAACAAATGTTTTCACTAAAATCTGAAAATCTTGAACTAAAAGCGAAAATTGGATTGGATGAAAATATTATTAATTCTGTTAAAGCAGAATTTTCAAAGATTGCTCAAGAATCATTAAAAAATCAACAGGAGCAACTTCTTTCTGCTCATTCAACAGATTTGAAAAACAAAATGGAACTTTTTAAAGCCGAAGAGATTTCACCGTTAAATAAAATATTAAATGACTTCAAAAATAGCATTGACAAATACCAAGAATCACACAAAGAAGAATCTTTAGAAATCAAAAATGCAATCGCTACAGCGGAAAAATACGCAAAAGCTCTAACAACTAACCAAAATTCTAAAGGAGAACTCGGAGAAAAGTTGTTAGAACAAACCCTAAATTTTGCGAACTTGAAAGAAAACATCCATTATACAAAACAATTCTCTCAAGGTGCAACAAAACCGGATTTTATTGTATATCTACCGGAAAACAAACATTTAATTATAGATTCAAAAGTTAT
>CALAWF010000163.1 GCA_937894665.1 uncultured bacterium
TGACAGAAGAATTACAAAATGAAACAGAAGACCGTCAACGAATCTTAGTAGCAGACGACGAAGCAAGTATCAGAAGAATTCTTGAAACTCGCTTAAAAATGGTTGGCTACGACGTAGTGGTTGCAGAAGACGGTGAAGAAGCTGTTAATGCGTTTAATAAAAGCAATCCTGATTTGGTAGTTTTAGACGTTATGATGCCAAAAATGGACGGTTATGGTGTAACAAGAGAAATCAGAAGAACATCTGATGTTCCAATCATCATTTTAACAGCATTAGGCGATGTTTCAGAAAGAATTACAGGCTTAGAATTAGGTGCAGACGATTATGTAATCAAACCATTCTCACCAAAAGAATTAGAAGCACGTGTAAAAGCTGTATTAAGAAGAACAAATAATAGAGAAGCAGTTGTACCAACTGGTAAAGTAACAAAAAATGTTATTACAACTGGTAATATCAAAATTGATACAGCAAGAAGACAAGTATTCCGTAAGAATGAAAGAATCAGACTTACAGGTATGGAATTCAGCTTACTTGAATTGTTAGTAAACAACTCAGGACAAGCATATTCAAGAAATGAAATTTTACAACACGTATGGGCATATCCACCAGATCACAGAATTGATACACGTGTAGTAGATGTTCATATTTCAAGATTACGTTCAAAATTAGAAACTGACCCTACAAATCCAGAGTTGATTTTGACAGCTCGTGGTATTGGTTACATGTTCCAAAGAATTAATTAGTGTGTTATAATTAAGGAACGATTTGAACGAAAATAAAATTAAATAAAACTGATGGCGGGTGTCGTCAAGTGGTTAAGACCTCGGATTGTGGTTCCGATATACATGGGTTCGAATCCCATCACTCGCCCCAGTTAAATAAAAAAAGACCCAAATTTTGGGTCTTTTTTTATTATAAATTTGGTTGAATTGTATTGGGATGAGAACCACCAAGCGGAGCTTGGTAAAGGTTCGAGCGTGAGTGAGCAGAGGGCGAAGACTTGAAGATTTTAAAAAATGAAATTTTGAAAAATCTTCAATCGAAGACCCGTTTAATGCGAACGAGCAAGACAATCCCATCACTCGCCCCAGTTAAATAAAAAAAGACCCAAAATTTGGGTCTTTTTTTATTTACAACAAATGGCAAATAACCACTAGGCAAATAAGTAATAATAGGTTATACTGATTATATAATCTGGAGTAAATTGAGATGGCAGAGTTGAAGAAAATTATGTATGCAGAGGATGACGAGGATATTAGAACTATCGTCAAAATTTGTATTGATAATTTTTCTAACTGGGAGATTGAATTTGCTGAAAACGGTAAAATTTTATTAGATAGAGTTTCAGATTATAATCCAGATTTGATTTTAATGGATGTTATGATGCCTGAAATGGACGGCATAACAACTCTTAAATGTCTTAGAGAAAAACCTCAAACCTCTTTGATTCCAGTAATTATAATGTCAGCAAAAGTTCAAGAAGCAGAGATTGAAGAATACAAGCAACAAGATATTCTTGGTGTTATAAGCAAGCCTTTTGATCCAACGCAACTTGTATCTCAAATAGAAGAACTTTGGAAAAATTATCAAGATAAGAAGTAACAAATGACAGAAATCCCTGAAAATTTAGCAGAATCTCTTAAAAATCTAAAAGAGATGTACAGAAAAAAAATAGCAGAAAATATTGGTTATTACGAGGATTTGTTGGAAAACCCTATAACAGAAGAGGTTTTAACCGATTTGAGAATTAATGTTCATAAATTAAGTGGTTCTGCTGGAATTTATGGGTTTTTAGAATTATCTAATGCGACTCATGAATTTGACCTTGAGCTTCAAGACATGTTAAAGGGTGGAAAAGACTTATCTGAACATGTTATAAAAGCAAAAATTCGTGGAATTATAACAATAATGGCTGTTGAGAAAGAGGAGTAAAAGTTGCCTAGAGTAATGATTGCTGATGATGACGAATTTATTCGTTATTACCTGAAAAATTTACTTGAATACATCAAATTTACTGTTGTTGCTGAATGTGGCAATGGTGAGGATATTTTTGATGTCTTTTGGCAATCAAAACCTGATATTCTTTTATTAGATATTCATATGCCTGGTATCAATGGTGACAAATTCTTGATGGATAATAAAGAATTTGTCCAAGACACTTTGGTTATAATTCTGACCATGAGTATTTCTGAAGAAATTAGACATAACCTTGAAGAACAAGGTTATAAATATTTCTTGAGAAAAAACATTTCTCCAACTGAATTGATACAAACAATTCAAAGTATATGGAATGAATATAATGAAAGTAAAGTAAAACAATGACACAAAGTTTTGATACACCAGAATTTTTAAATTACTTACAAAAAAGGTTAAATTTTGAGCCGTTTGTTTTGAGAGATTTGGTAAAAGATCACTCAATTTTTGAAACGGCTGAGATTTTGGTGAAAAACTATAATGTAGATAAAGATAAGCTAGGTCAAATCTTTGCTGGATATTTAGGTTTTGCTTATGTTGATATAAACAATGTTATATTTGACCCACAGTTTATGAAATCTATTCCAAAAGATTATTTAAAAATGCAGGTAGTTTTGCCTTTGTACAAGTTTGGACCAGCAATTACCGTTGCAACTGCAAGACCTACTAATCCTTTCTTGCAGAATAATATTGAAAAACAGCTCCATTCTGTAATAAGTTTAGTATTTAGTTTCCCTCAAGATATTATTAATTATATTGAGGAACATTATGATGCAGAAGAAAAAGTTACACCTACGTAGCTATTAAGTATTTGCATTGAAATCGCATTTTAACAAGTTAAATGTAACGTAAAAGATTGTACGTTTGTCATTAGAATCAACTCCAATGTCGCCGTCCATGTTTTCTACAAGTTGTTTTGTAATGTACAAGCCTAAACCTGTACCTCCGTAGCTTCGTGTATCTGCTGGGTCAACTTGTGTGAATTTTTTGAACAAGTTTTCAATTTTTTCTTCTGGAATAAATGAATTATAATTTATTACAGCAATTCTTACCTTTGAATTTACTATTGATGTTTCTATATCAACGTTTGAGTCTTTTTTAGAGAACTTAATAGCATTTGATACAAGGTTTGAGATTATTTGTTTAAATCTTTCTTTATCAACATGTGCATAAACCTCTTCTATGTCATTTTTAAGTCCAAGGTTTACCTTGTATTGCATAGCGTATGGTGAAAGCTCTTCAACAGATTCGTTCAGTAATGAAATTAAATCTGTATCAATCATATTAAATGTTAGTTTGCCGGAATCTAATTTTGAAGTATCTAAAATATTATCGACCAACTTCTTAAGTCTTATAGAGTTTTTATCTGTCATTTCAAGAAGATTTTTTACTCTTTCTGTTAAGTCTTCTTTGAACAGACTTAGAATAAGCTGAATTGAGCCGATGATAGAAGTTAAAGGTGTTCTAAGTTCGTGACTTACAACTGAAATAAATTCTTTTTGAACCTTTTCAACTTTCTTTTCTTCCGTAACGTCACGGTGCATACCTGCGATACCTACAACTTTACCGGCAATATCATAAATTGGTACTTTGAAAATTTGGACAACACATTTTTCGCCTTTTATTTCGATTTCTCTTTCAGCATAAACCATTTCTCCAGTATTAATTACGTGGTCGTCTTCTGTTTTTATTAAGGCTAAAAATTCGTCAGAAGTGTCTTCAAAATAATGTTTTCCGATTAAGTCTTCTTCTTTAGAATATGGACTTATTTTTAATAAGTGTTTATTTACAGAAACATATTCACCTTTAGCATTTTTATACCAGGCTACGAATTGAATTGCACTAATAAGTTTTTCAATACTTTTGTTCTTTAAGTAGCTAAGGAAAAAGATTATGAATACAAAGAAAATCAAATAAGTAGCAAATACATACCAAGTAAATCGTGCAAAGGCTTTTTCTGTTGCATCAGAATATGTACCAGTACCGATAACCCAGCCCCAAGGTTCATATTTTACTGCCAAAGAGCGTTTTGTATATGTTTTGTTATTGTTATCTTTTTGTTTTTTCCATTTGTGTTCAATAACAGTATAACTAGATGTTGATTTATCATTTAAAGCTCCTGTTATAAGGGCTTTAAAGGCTTCTTTATCCCAGCTTGTGTCAATATCTTTAATATTTACACCAGTTTTGAAATGAGGATGCATTATAATATTCATATCATAATCACCTACCCAGATATAACCA
>CALAWF010000164.1 GCA_937894665.1 uncultured bacterium
GTATTAAAAACTTTATCATGACAAGTTTTGGTATTGTTGGGCTTGTAGGAGTTTTATTGTACAACTCTTGGAAGTTGGCAATTATTGGCGTTACTATTATGGCAATAGCGATTACTCCTGTTACTTTGATTAGAAAAAGAATCAAAAAAGTTTCAAATGCAACAATGGTTGTCGGCGGTGATATGACGACTAATTTCAATGAAACTTTTGCCGGAAATAAAATCATGACCGCTTATAATTTGCAAGAATTGCAAAATCATAAATTTGAAAATCAAATTAAGCAACAATTTGAACTTACAATGTCTTTAACAAAAAGAGTTGGCTGGATGTCCCCTATTATGTATTTCGTTTGTTCAATTGGAATTGCTCTAGTAATGTTTTATGGTAATCATTTAATTATCAGCGGGCAAATGACTGCAGGTAGTTTTGCTTCATTTGTAACTTCATTGTTGTTACTTTACAAACCTGTTAAAAATTTAGGCGGAACATTGACGGATTTACAAACAACTTTTGTGGCTTTAGGACGAGTATTTGAGTTATTTGATTTAGTTCCACATATTAAAAATAAAGAAAATGCGATTAAAATGAACGGATTAAATACTTCAATAGATTATGAAAATGTAACTTTTGAGTATGAAGAAAATGTTCCGGTCTTAAAGAATTTCAGTTTGCACATAAATAAGGGCGAAACAATTGCTCTTGTTGGAAATTCTGGAGGAGGGAAAAGTACAACTGTAAATCTTCTTCCTCGTTTTTATGATGTAAAATCAGGTAGTATTAAATTTGATGGAATAGATATTCGAGATTATGAAATCGATTCTTTGAGAAATAATATTTCTTTTGTGTTCCAAGATAATTTCTTATTCTCCGGAACAATTAGGGAAAATATTTTGATGGGTAGGGAAGATTCAACAGAAGATGAAATTCAAAATGTTGTAAGAATGGCTCACCTTGATGAATTTTTAAGCACTTTAGAAAATGGAATAGATACTCCGGTTGGAGAACGTGGTGCTTCTTTATCCGGGGGTCAAAGGCAGCGTGTTGCGATTGCGAGAGCAATGATTAAAAATGCTCCAATCGTAATTTTAGATGAAGCTACATCTGCATTGGATAATGAATCAGAGGCAATTGTGCAAAAAGCCTTAGATAACTTGATGCAAAATAAGACAGTTTTTGTAATTGCTCATAGGTTATCAACAATTAATAATGCTGATAGAATTGCTGTAATAAATGAGGGGCATTTAGTTGAACTCGGTACGCATGAAGAATTGATGTCGATTCCGGAAGGCAATTATAAACATCTTTATGAAATGCAATTCAAATCTCAAGAAGTTTAAATATAAAAATCCCGTTTTGATTATCATAACGGGATTTTTTTTAATTTTAAAAATTTTTTACAAAATTAAGGCAATTTTTTATCTCAAAAATACTTTATATAAATATAGGGGAAATATGAAAGTACGAGGTAAATTAAATTGTTTGATATGTATAGTCCTATAACATACAATACAAATATCGAACCACTCTGTTTAGAATATCTGAGCGGAGGAGCAACTTATGGTTCCGGTTTTGGTGGCGGCTGGGGCAATTCATTTAATTTGAATTCTCTCTATACTTATGGTAACGGTTATGTTCAACCAGGGCAAACTAATTATTATGCAAATAATTATAGTTTATTTAGCGATACTAGTTGGTGTAATTGGTCCGGAGGTTCAACTACACAAAGTTATTATCCAAGCTATTCTCAATATGGAGATGGTTTTGGATATAAGAGCTTGTTTTCTAATCAAGAATGGTGTAACTGGCATGGAACATCCTCTGCTGCTCCGGTTGATTCCACTTCATCAACTGAATCAACTTCATCTGTCAAACCGTCAACTCAGTCAGATAACTCATCAAAATCCGGAGCAACTAATCCGATTAAGGAATCTAATTCTTCCAAAGCCGATTCTTTAAAAAAGACAAGTCATGCTAATTCTTCTCTTCGAAAACCTACAGTGCGAGAAGGATTGCTCTCTAATGCTAAAAAATATATTGGTATAAATGAGGCAGATGGTTCTTGGAGAAAAATTTCTAATCATAAAGAATGGTGTGCTGATTATATTTATCATGTGATAGATGAAACTTATAAGCAGCAAGGAAAACCTGTTCCTAAAGGTTTAGAAAAAGAACTACCTCCAGGGAAACCAAACCACAGAGTTGAAGAATTAAAACAATGGGGCATTGATAATGGAAAATTTTTCCAGACGGCAAATAAAAAGAATAAAGGTAAACTCATTGCAGAAAATGTCAAACCTGGAGATATATTAATTCTTCGAGAAGATGGTGCATCTCATACCGGATTTGTTACAAAGGTATATTCTGATGGTGTATTTGAAACAATAGAAGGCAATAGAAATGATAAAGTTTGTCGAGCAAGATATAGTCCGAATTATCATGAAATTAGCGGATTTGTTCAATTAACTTAATTACATTTTTTTGTAAATCTTCAACTGTAGAATTATTATATATAATCCAATCTGCTTTTTTGACTTTTTTGTCTTGGCTGATTTGGGAATTCATTCTTTTAAGTGCATATTCTTTGGAGTAGTTATTTCGTTTGATTAATCGTTGAAGTCTAATATCATCATTAGTGTAAATAAATAAAATTTTATCAAATAAATCTGTCATGTTTGCTTCAAAAAGTAGCGGAATTGAAACGAATGTAAATTCATTACCGGCATGAGAAGAGAAAAAATCTTGTATTTTTTCTCTAATTTGCGGATGTAAAATTGATTCTAGTTTTTGTTTCAATTTGACGTCAGAAAATACAACTTTTCCAAGTTTTTCTCTTGAGATATTTCCATCTGTTAGAATATCATAATTTTTAAATGCTTCTATTATTTCGAAATTATTGTCTAATAATTTATGAGCAACAATATCCGTATCAAGAACTGGGTATTTTAATTCTCGAAGTGTTTTTTCTACTGTTGATTTTCCACTTGCGATATTTCCAACAAGAGCAATCTTTATCATTTTTTAGATGCCAATCTGTTTAAAAAGTTTCTAAGTTCTTTTATTTGTTGAGGTTTTATTGGTTTTAAATCTCCACGTTTCAAGCCATCGAGGTTAAGTGTTGCATGTTGAATTCTTTTCAATGTTAAAACTTCAAAACCAAGATGTTCAAACATTTTTCTGATTTGGCGGTTTAAACCCTGATACAACATAACTTCCATTACAGTATGTTTATCATCAACTTCCAAAACGTCAACTTCAGCGTAAGCCATTTTATTTGGTTCTATTTCAATCCCTTTGTACATTGTATCAATATCGTTTTGTGAAATTTTTCCGTTAATCGATACTCTGTACAATTTGGGAACTTTTACTGATGGATGAGTAAGTTCATTTATTAAATCCCCATCATTGGTAAGTATAATTAACCCTGTAGATTCTCTATCAAGTCTTCCAACCGGTTTCAAGTGATGAAGATTTTCCGGAATTAAGTCGTAAATTGTTTTTCTACCCTTTTCATCTTCCGATGTTGTAATATATCCTGCAGGTTTATAAAAACGATAGTACTCATGTTTAACGGGATGAATCATTTTTCCGTTTACAAAAACTTTGTCTTTCGGTTGAACAGAAAATCCTAGTTCAGTGATTCTTTTACCGTTAACAGTAACTACTCCGCTTTCTATAAGTTCATCCGCTTTTCTTCTTGAGCATAATCCAGAAGATGCAATATACTTATTTAAACGAGTTCCGGACATTTCAATACCTCTTCAAAAGATTTTGCTAGAACTTCCGGCATTTTTCTATATAGTTTGCCGTTATTATCTATTGCTACAATAGAAACCTCTGCATCAATACAAACTTTACCTGTTTCCTTAGAGCGGATAATTTGTTTAAATTTAACTGTAAATCCGTTAAATTCTGAAATTTCTGTTTCAGTAACAACAACATCGTTTAATTTTGCAGACATTTTGTATTTTACATTTAGATTTACAACGGGAAGCACAATATCTTTTTCTTTAAGGTCAATTAAATTGTGTCCCATCATTTCACAGATTCCTACACGACCCATTTCAAGCCATCTTAGGTAAGAACCATGCCAAACAACACCGTAAGCATCGGTGTCAGAATAAAAAACCTTTTGTTCAAATATATGTTTCATAGTGCAATTATACCATTAAAAATAAATTTTTATGTATAATAAATATATGGATAAGAAAATTTCGGAAAAAGTTATAAACCGTTTAACTTTGTATCATTGTATTTTACAGGATTTTATCGATAAAAAAATAGAATATATTTCGAGTAAACAAATTGCAACACTTTTGAGAATTGATGATTCTCAGGTTCGCAAGGATATTAATTTGTTGAATAATTCCGGAAAATCACGAGTGGGTTATATAGTAAAAGAGTTGAAAAAATCAATTGAAACTACTTTAGGTTTTGCGAAAACAAAAAATGCTTATATCATTGGTGCTGGAAACTTAGGAATGGCACTTGCCAAATATGATAACTTTACAAGTTATGGTTTAAATATAATAAATCTTTTTGATAATGATGACTCGAAAATTGGGAAATCTGTGAATAATAAAAGCATTATAAATATAAAAGAGCTTTCCAAATATACAAAAGCAAATGATGTAGATATTGCGATTTTAACTGTTCCCGGAAAATTTGCTCAATCTACAGCAGAATTTTTAGTAAATGCTAATATTAAATATATATGGAATTTTACCCCAACCGTTCTTGATGTCCCTGAAGATGTTCAGGTGTGGAATGAAAATTTGATGGGTAATTTCTTGCAGTTTACGTATAATATTTGATTTAATCGAATTATTAGTGAGATGCTCCAAATTTAGGTGTATCTACTGCAATTGCACACATGTCATACCTAGTTAGCAATGTGCCTGCAGGAGGATTACATTTTGTAAATAATGCTTCATCATACTTTTCTGGATAAATGTTCTTTTTATTGAAATCGTATAATTGAGTATTATTTCTTTCCAAAATTTCTTTTATGTAATCATTATATGTATAAGAAAGTGTTTTTTTGAATTGGATATTTTCTCCATTTGGGGAATACCAGCCCCAAGCAAGATGTTTTGCTTGACGGTAGGAATAGTATGGAGAATAATATTTGGCTTTGTTTTCTGTATATGAAAGTCTTGCAGAGAAAAATTTGCTGTCATATTCTGCAACACCCATAGGAATTGCAGCTCCTGTCGGAATTATTGCAAATGCAAAAACGTCAGGCATCTTTTTCTCAGTTTGATCAACTTTAATTGTATGTGGTCTGTTTGGATATTCAGTTCCATTCAAATCAACATACACCATAAAAAATTGCAAAGTAAAATTAGGTGTTTCGGGATTGTAATAGCTTCTTTCCATTGCAGGATATTTATTATCTCTTATAATTTCAGAGATATAGAATTTAACACCGGTTAGAGATTCTAGGTTTGGTGTAAGTTTTGAAAAGTCTATATCTTCATGTTTTAGGTATGTAACATTATTTGAAAGAGCCGGTATGTTACATGATGCAGAATCGGTGTTGATATAAGATGCCAGTCCTTTACAAAGTTTCTTGTATGGGTCATTGATTCCTGCGGCATTGTCTGCTGATGTAATTATAAAAGGATTTGTTTCATCTTTGTATGCCAAATCGTATGTTGCCAAATTCAAGGCATCATATACCGTTGCATACTTTGTTTTTATAGATTTTTGATCAAGATATTGTTTGGGTTTCGTTGTTGTAAATGTTATTGCAATAAGAATGCCTGCAATAACTAAACATAGTATAACTTCTGCCAAGGTGAATGCTTTTCTCAATTTATAAATCCTCTATTTTGAAATTTTTCTTGAATTTTGTAAATATTGTTTTGCAATTGGGTCTTTGATATAAATTTTTCCTGATTCTGAAACATAAATTTTGAAGATGTCAGGTTCTTTACATTTTTCCTCCCCTTCTTCGCAATTTGGCAAATTATCTTTGCCATTTACATCCACTTTAATAACTTCTTGTCCGGTGAAAGAGCCGGAAGTTGTTTTAGGTGGTAGATACCATGTTATTCCATCCATAGTAGAAAAACTTTCGCCAGCTCCTTCTTTGCAATTTGGTTCCTCGGCAGTATTAACAAAACTTGCAAATACTTTACAGAACTTTGTCTTTCCACTCGGTTTTTCACCTTCAATAGTTTCAGAGGTTGGATCTAGGATGCTAAATGAACCGCTTTCATAATACACCGAGTTTTGTAATATTTCATAGATGGTGGTTGAAGTGATATTGTATGCTTTGCGGAACATTACCATATTTGAGTTTGGTTTAACTCTAATTGTTGAAAGAAACAATGCAACTAATGCTGCCATAACTGTTAGACATACCATCATTTCACTTAATGTAAAAGCATTTTTTTTCATTATAACATCCTTACTTATTTTCTTTTGTGTTCTAATTTTTCAACTCTTTCTGTCAATTCTTTAATTTCAATTTGCTGTTGTTCAATTGTTTGGGCTTGAGCTTGAAGAGTTTTTGTATGTTCATCCGTAGTTTCTTTTAATTTAGTTACATCTTTTGCTATTGCACAAACTTTTGTGTTAAGCTCCTTAATTGCATTGATTGCAGCATAGAACATTTCATCCCAACGGATTGTTAACCAGCCGCCATCATCTT
>CALAWF010000165.1 GCA_937894665.1 uncultured bacterium
CTTTTTCAGAATCGATATTATTTTTTTCGAATTTATCAGCTTTTTGAATAACGGTATTAATTTTGCGTATTTGAGAATTAATCTTTGCCTTACGCATAATCATATCAAATTCAGCATCGCTCAATGATGGACCGTCTTTGAAAGACACAGCAAGACCTCTTTTAGAAAGAATACAATAAGTAATAGCAACAATTCCCCATAGCAAAACGCCTTGCAATACATTCAAGACAGGAAACATAAATAATGTTGCTAAATATTTATTCCAAAGAGTCATAGCAACCATCCCCGGGAATACTACAAAGCCTGCAAACAAGCATACACCAATAAATACTGCTGTTATAATTCCTCTAAAACCATCTATTTGAACAACTTTCATAATCCGATAAATCCTTTTTTATTCCTTAATCATTTCAAGAAAATCATTTTCTGTCAATATTATAACACCTAAATCTTGAGCTTTGTCTAATTTTGAACCGGCATTTTCTCCTGCTAAAACATAAGAAGTCTTTTTAGACACAGAGGAAGAGGTCTTTCCGCCATGAGATTTAATTATGGCACTAGCTTCATCTCTTGTCATATTTTGTAATGTTCCGGTCAAAACAAATGTCTTACCTGCTAAAATATCTGATTTTGGCTGAACTTTAGAAACAGGGTTAACACCAACTTCTTTTAATTCTTCTAACAATTTCAAATTATTTTCATTTCTAAAATAGTCATAAATTGATTGTGCAATGATTTCTCCAATGCCTGCAATATTAGATAATGACTCTAATGAGGCATTTTTTAAATCATCTATAGTTGAAAACTCTCCGGCTAAAATATCAGCAGTTTCTTTTCCAACATGACGAATTCCTAAAGCAGTCAAAACCCTGTTCAAAGGTTGAGTTTTACTGCCTTGAATTGAATTATAGATATTTGAAGCAGATTTTTCTTTGATAGAATCTAATTGCAATAAATCATCCATAGTCAAACGGTACAAATCAACAGGATTGGAAATAAATTTCTTTTCATACAATTGTTGAATTAAAGAAGGTCCAACATTATCAATATCCATAGCCTCTTTAGAAACCCAATATTCAATCCTTGCACACATCAGACTACTACAATCCGGATTTTTGCAATATAAACCAACTTCGCCCTCTTTTTCTGTCAATGGACCACCACAAGAAGGACAAACAGTCGGAGGAGTATAAACAGGTAAAGAATTATGTTCTTTTGTATCCATAACTTTCACCACTTTTGGAATAATTTCCGCCGCTTTTTTGATTAAAACGGTATCTCCAATTCTTATATCCAGTCTTGCGATTTCATCAAAATTATGCAAACTTGCTCTTGCAACGGTACTTCCCGCAAGTTGAACAGGTTCTAACACTGCAACTGGAGTAACGACTCCTGTTTTACCGGTATTTAATTCTATATCAAGAAGTTTTGTTGCAACTTCCTCTGGTGGAAATTTGAATGCAGTTGCCCATTTTGGAGCTCTTGCGGTAAATCCTAAATCTTTTTGAATAGCTAAATCATTTACCTTGATTACAACACCATCGGTTGCATAGTCTAAATCAAAACGCTTTGTAGCCCATTCCTCGCAATAATCAATTGCACCTTGAATATCATCAACTAAACGAATATTTGGATTAACTTTGAAACCTAATTTTTTCAAATACATCATCCCGTCATAATGCGTTTTGATATTTTTATCTTCTGAATCCTCAAATATTCCGGTATAGGTGAACATTGATAAATCTCGTTTAGCTGTAATTTTACTATCCAATTGACGTAATGAACCACTTGCCGCATTACGAGGATTGGCAAAGACCTTTTCTCCTTTTGCTAAAGATTCTTCGTTCAACTTTTCAAAAGAAGTTTTAGGCATGTAAATTTCTCCACGAACTTCTAACGTTTTAGGTTCAAACAGTTTCAAAGGAACGGCTTTAATAGTCTTTAAGTTAGGTGTAATATTTTCACCGGTAACACCATCTCCACGAGTTACACCAAGAGTAAATAAGCCCTTGTCATAAGTTAAAGCAATTGCAAGTCCATCAATTTTCAATTCACAAACTAGAGAAAGTTTTTTGTCATATTCTTTGCAAACTCTTTCATACCATTTTTTCAACTCTTCTGCATTGTAGGTATTATCCAAACTGTACAAACGGTATTTATGCTTATGAGAAAAGAACTTTTCACTGACAGAACCAACTCTTTGTGTTGGACTATCTGGAGTTTTTAAAAGCGGATATTTCTCTTCTAATTCTTTCAACTCCGCAAACATCTTATCATATTCAAAGTCTGTCAAATACGGATTTTCTTCTACATAGTATTTATAATTACTCTTATTTATCTCGTCTTTTAAAAAATTTACTCTATTTTTATCATCCGCAGAAAAAACAGAAGATGAATCATTAGAGTTATCCTCGCTATAATCCAAACTCAATTGAACATCATTTTCTAAAGCATTTGTAATTTCGTCTTCAATATTTTTATATGGTTTCTTTTCTAGCTTTTTAGAAATCTCTACAGGATCTTGAATACGTTCCATATTTACCCCTACATTGCCATTAAAAGTTCACGTATAACCTTTGTTGCTACTGCTGTT
>CALAWF010000166.1 GCA_937894665.1 uncultured bacterium
ATATCCGGTAACAGAAACTAAAAATTCTAAAAGAATTTTGGCGGGATATTACAAACCCGGAACTCACGAAATTGTAAATATCAAATACTGTCCAATTCAGCCTGAAATTTGCGACAAAATAATTGAATTCATCAGAGAAAAAGCATTCGATTTTGGCATTTCCGGATTCAATGAGAAAAAACATTCCGGCGATTTACGCCACATTGTTATAAGAAGCTCCCTTGCAACAGATAAAAACTTAGTTATCCTAGTTGTAAATGCAACAAAATCTTTTGACAGACTCAACGATTTTGCAAAATGTATTTTCGAGGAGTTTTACGAAGTAGCCGGAGTTTGTGTAAACTTCAATTCTAAAAAGACAAATGTAATCCTTGGGAACAAAACAGAATGTCTTGCCGGAAAAGATTTTGTCAAAGAAAGAATTTTAGATAAAACGTTTAGAATTGGTCCAAACACATTTTTCCAAGTTAACCCTAAAAGTGCAGAAAACATATTTCGCTATGTCAAAGATTATATTCAAGCTAACTTTGAAAACCCGATAGTACTGGATGCTTATGCAGGAATTACATCATTTGGAATTTGTATTTCAGATATTTGTAAAAAAGTTGTCAGCGTAGAAGAAAACAAAGAAGCAACAGAACTTGCAAGAGAAACAGCAAAGGTTAATAACGTTGAAAATGTTGAAATTCACAACCAAGATGCTGCAAAATTCTTTGAAAAAGAAAAACGCAAATTTGATGCAATTATTCTTGACCCGCCAAGAAAAGGCTGCACAAAAGAATCTTTGGATGAAGCATGCAGATTATCTAAAGGTAAAATTATCTATGTATCTTGCAACCCAGCAACACTTGCTCGAGATTTGAAATATCTTAAAGAAGAAAAAGGTGCAAAAATTGAATCAATCCAACCTTTCGATATGTTCTGCCACACATACCATATCGAAAATGTTGCAGTTATCAATGTTTAAGATTGAAAAAAAAGAACCCTTAAAAGGGTTCTTTTTTGTGGATTTCAAAACAAAATTTATTTTGAAGACTCATTAGAAAGACCTACTCCGTATTTTTGGGCAGTTTCTTCAAAACGCTCTTGAGCAAAACGAATTACTTCTAAATCTTCATCTTTGTGTTCTCGAACTTTAGCAATAAGTTCACGTCTTTTCGCTTCTATTTCTTCTGGAGTTATAGTCTTATCTTCTCGAGCTTTATAATCAGCAGTAGCTTTGATATGTTTAATAGCTTCTTTTTCAGAAGATGCTTTTACACCTTGAGCTCTATAGTAAATGCCGATTTTATCTCTGATACCATTTAGTAACCCTCTGATTTTCAAACAATCTGAAGGGTTCAAATCAACTGGGATTGATGGTTCTTCATGGTAGAAATCAACGCTCTTACCATTAATGAATAAAGGTTTTGAAATATTTGTATTCAAACAATCAACAATTACACCTATATTATTTTTTACTCTGTATTCTGGAGATCTAGGGTCAGAAGCTTCCGCTTTTGAAATATGAAGTTCATTTCTCAATGCTCTGGAAATATCATAAACATAATATGATTCATTATGTTTTGCTTTAGAATAATTTTTACCGAATACAATCAATAATTCGATTGGAGTTTCATCTTTACCTGTATCCAATGTATCGATTAACCTCATCTGAACATCTTCATAACCTGATTTTTGAGGCTTTCCGATACATCCTCTTAAATGTTCAGGTAAACATTTTATTGTTCCCGGCTCAACGTGATCTAATCTTACATCAAAATCCGGTTTTCTTGATAATACTTTTCTACCAGAAACTTTGTCCGGAGCCATATAAATATCCCAAGAACGAGCTTTGAAAGCAGAAATCAAATCACTAACAAATTTCATATTATAAACATCTTCAGAATAAGACGTAAAGCGAACTCTATCCATTGGAGATTCACCACTACGTTTTAATTTAGAAACAAATGAACCTTTACCTTTAACCATATGAGCTTTACTATCTTCAATGTCAAGAGATATATTATAACCTTTTCTCTGCAATTCGCTGGTAATAACAGTCAAGGTATCTAAAAATCTTTTACCTCTGGCTTGATACTTTGGCATTTGAGCTTCATAACCATCGGCAATAGTTTGTTCTATTCTTGAAGGAGTCTTCTTCCTTACAGCTTTTGTAGCTTTATTCACAGCCTTGGATACTTTATCCGCACCACCTGAAAATGATACCGTATCTTGTGCCAAGGTATTGAGCATCGGCTTTGTAGCATAATAATTACTATTTACAGAATTTTCTCTTTTAATATTTCGATTATTGTTAACAAATAAACTTGGGGTTATTGCCTGTATATTCATTAGATATTTTTCCTCCGAAGAGTAGTAAATCACGTCAATAATTAATTTTAATAGTTAAACAGGATAATATAGACAAATTGTAACATAAATTTACAACTCTTAGATTTCTTCAAAGTTTTTGTTTGTATTATCATGTAGAAGTACAGTTATATAAGAATAGCGCATATTAAATAAGGAGGGTTTATTATTATGCCAGGAAAAACAATAACCGTTGATGGTAACTACGCTGCAGCGCATATTGCTTATGCGTTAAGCGAAGTATCAGCAATTTACCCAATCACTCCTTCATCTACTATGGGTGAATGGATTGATGAATGGGCTTCACAACACAAGAAAAATATCTGGGGCGAAGAAGTTAGAGTAGCCGAAATGCAATCAGAAGCAGGTGCAGCTGGTGCTGTTCATGGTTCTTTAGCAGCTGGTTCATTAACTTCTACTTATACAGCTTCTCAAGGTTTATTGTTGATGATTCCTGTAATGCACAAAGTAGCTGGTGAAATGCTTCCACACGTAATTCACGTTGCAGCTCGTGCTTTAGCAGCTCAATCATTAGCAATTTTCGGCGACCACACAGACGTTATGGGTTGTCGTAATACAGGTTATGCTATGTTAGCAGCTAACTCTGTACAAGAAGAAATGGATTTAGCTTTAGTTGCACACTTAGCAACTTACAAATCTAAAGTTCCATTCTTACAATTCTTCGATGGTTTCAGAACATCTCACGAAATTCACAAAATTGAAGAAATTTCTTATGAAGATATTGCTAAATTAGTTGAACCTAAATATATTGAAGAATTCAGACAAAGAGCATTACGTCCGGAAGCTCCAAAATGTAAAGTTGGTGCACAAAACTCTGACGTATATTTCCAAGGTCGTGAAACAGTTAACAAATACTACAACGCTGTTCCTGACATCGTTCAAGAATACATGGACAAAGTTGCAGCTGTTACAGGAAGACAATAT
>CALAWF010000167.1 GCA_937894665.1 uncultured bacterium
AAAGCCCTCAGAATGACGAATATGTAAAATGTTTTCAAACTCTGTCATTGCGAGCCGCACGAGCAGAGGATGTAAGGCGAGAGCCGGTATCCGTTTAATGCGAGTGCGTTTAGCGAAGCAATCCAGCTAATTTTTATTGTCGGCTTAGTAAAGCCGACCTACAAATAAAAGTGTAACTAAACACATTGGTCAGAGATTCTTCGGGTAAATTTGCCCAATAATATTACATACTCTACGGTTCACCCCTCAGAATGACGTAACCGCAAAGAACTTAGGGGCGTAGGGGCTAGGGGTGTAGTGCCATAGTGCCTTAAAGCCTTCTGTAACGAACCTATTCCCCTATTTCCTTCTTCCTTATCCCTTGACGCCAACTTATAAACTTATTTACCTATAGACTTATCAACTTTAAATAAAAAAATACCGCTAGTTGTGTTTTAGCGGTAGGGAAAAAGTTACGAAAATTAATGTGTAGGGGAAAAATATAAATTATAGGTTTTATGCGTTAAATATGTTGAATGATTTTTCAACGTTTTTACTGATTACTTTTGCAAGTTGGTCATATTCTGTTTGCATTGCAGTATGTTCTGATTCAAGTTTGTTCAATTGCATATCGAATTGTTTATCTTGGCTTTCGATTTTGTCCATTGCAGTTGTGTATTCTTGTTCAGCTTTTGCAATTGCTGATTTGTCTTCTTTTTCTGTGATTGATTCGTCATCATCTAATGTTGTGCCAACAAATCCTTTTTCTGCTGTTGAATAGTATGACAATACAAGGTTTCCAGATTTCAATTGGTTAATCATCCAAGTTGAATCTTTTAAATTAGTTTCATTTGTATAGCCTTTTTCTTCTAACGTTGTGTACCCACAAGATTGCATTTGATAGAAGATGTTTCTGTAATAAGAAACTTGTTGTGCATCATATGTTAAATCTTTATCTGTAGAAGCCTTGTTATCTTTATTGAAATATGCTTCTGTAATTGCAGTAGCGTAGTCATACAAATCTCTTTGAGTTTGAGTTGTACCATCATAGTTTAATGGTTTGTTTTCTTCTTTGATTGAATAAGTATAGCCACTATCAGATGTGTATAAACCTGTTGAACGGTCGTATGATAATCTGTCTTTTTGAGTTTCTGATAAAGCTGCTGTTCCATCAGGTTTTTGAGATGCGTACAATGTTGAAGATTGAACTTTTTCATTTTTATCGTTCAAGTAAGTAAACATTTTTGTTGTTGCATCATAAGTTACATCTAACAATTGAGTATAATCTTTTGTACCAACTTGAGAAGCTGTTTGATAAAATACTCCTGTTTTAGTTTCTCCGGTTGAATCAGTGTAATTTTTTGCTACAACTGCACTTCTGTTTGTGTAGTATCCTTCATCATCTTTGTATGCGTAGAATGATGGTTGAGCAGGATTTTGGTTTACTGCATAAGCACTGCTGTATGTAGGAATACCATTCAATTGACCTGTACCTAGAGATTTATAACCAAATCCTAAGATGTGTTCGCCTTCATAGTCGTCTGATTCACTAGTGTTGCCGTTTACATCATAGATACTTTTACCAACAGAATTTAAGTATTTATCCCAAGCCTCGTGAATTTCTTCTTCTGCTGTACCTGTTTTGCTTGTATCTATATCAGATTGTGTGTAGCCTAATTGTTTTAAGAAAATATTGAAATCTCCATTGCCGGCTTTAAACGCATTAGCTAATGCGTTGCTAACAAGAACTTTACCTGAATTATCTTTAACTAGGTATTGTTTGCCTGATGCAACAGTGTTACAACCGGTTAATTGATTGTATGTTATGTCAGCATAACAAGCTTCTGTTCCGTTGTAACCGGTTAAAACTTGGTATTTAGTTTTATTCAAAGCTTCTAAGTATTCGTCATTGATTCTTCCGGAATCATCAGAAAGACGTTGTTTTGAGTAAGCAACAGATTGTTGTTCAAACTCATTGTTTGACATCCTTGCTGTTATACTTAGTAATCTTGCTTGTGAAGCAGCCATACCCATAGCTTTAACGTTTCCTTTCAGTAATTTTCGTATCCTTATTCTTATCTACGGCATATTGAGGAGAAAACTTTAAAAATTTGAAGGAAAATGTTACAATATTGTTACAATGATAAAATATTAAAGAATATTACAATTTTGCTAGAAGTAATACTAGTATGATACCTTGTAAAAGAAAGGATAGGATATGAAGAATATAGTTATATATACAGACAAAAACTCTTCAAGTTTAGCTGAAGTGGTTTCATCTATAGAAGATTCAAATGTAAGATTGGAAAATGCTGCAAACCTAAAGGATTATGAAACATTAAATCCAGGGGTAATTATTGTTGAAAGCGTTCCCAATATTAAAGATGTTTTGATGGTTACAAAATTCAAACAACCGATTTTATTTATTGGTGAAACTTTTAAAGGTTGCACTGTCAGATCAGTTGCTTTTGATTATGTAAAAACTCCGGTTGATAATCAAGAATTATTAGTTCGTGTAAAAAATATGTTAAAAATCAGAGAATTGAGAGATAAATTGAAAACTCTTTCTACAACTGATGAATTAACAGGATTACACAACAGAAAATATTTGCTTGAACGTATGGAACAAGAAATTTCTCGTTCTAAACGTTACGGAACAGCTCTTTCTGTATTGTTATTCGACTTAGACTTTTTCAAAGTTGTTAACGATATTTACGGTTACGAATGGGGCGATGTTTTATTAAAATCTATCGCAGACAAATTGAAACAACTTATCAGAAAAGAAGATATTATTACTCGTTACGGAGATGAAGAATTTATCGTTGTTCTTCCTAACACTTCAGAAGATAATGCTTTCTTGTTTGCAGAAAGATTTAGAAAAGATATTGAAAAAATGGAATTTATTCCGGCTGGCGAAGAAGAACGTCATCCTATCACAATTTCTGGAGGAATTTCTACATTCCCTTGTATCCCTGATACAGAGGAAGATGCAAATACAATCATTCGTTATGCTGAACACGCATTATACAATGCTAAAAAACGTGGCAAAAACAAGATTGTACAATTCTCTCACTTGAATTTGGGAGAATAAAACAGATCCTTTCTGAACACTTACATAGTGTAAATCTGGTTAATAGGCGGTAACATCACTACCGCCTTTTTATTTTGTCTAAATCTTTCTAATACTCAAACAATCTGGATAAATCCAATTCAATCTTACCTTTTGATTGTTCTGTAAGAGTGTCAGAAAAATCTAAAATATAATCAGGGTTTACGTTATGTTTTTTAAAAACTCCGGCATGATACAGGTCTATTAGTTTGTCTAAATATTTTTGGCAATTTTGTTTTACTTCGGGATGAATTTTTACCCACTCATCCAAAGGAATACTACTTCTTGTAGAATTTATTTTTGCTCTTGCTACACCGTAATTTGCAAGTTCATTTTCTCCTCCCTCAGAACGAGGGCGAATATGCTCAATTGAAGCCATAGATGGGTGCATTAATTTAATTGCAATTTTATCTGACGGTTCAGAACTCAATTTTAAGATATACGCAGAGATACTTTGTTCTGATGTTGGAAGTTTTTCCGCAATCTTGATTAACTCTTTTTTGAGGTGATGATCAGGTAAGGTTTCTAATATTTTGTCTAAATCATATAGAAATGCTTTTCTTGAAAATGGGATAATAACCTTTTTTTGAGATAATCTTTGTTTTGAAACTTCAATCAAGTCATTTAATTCTCCGTTTTCGGCAAGAGGAGATTTTTTCAAGATATGTTCAATTGAAGATAAAATCTTTTCTTGGTTTTTTATTGTTGTAGGGTCTGTTCCTTTGGGAAGTTTTTTAGACTCTTTCATTATTTCATTCAAGGCTTTTCGTGTTTTTGGGTCTGCCCCATTTGCAAGGATGTCCCTCGCTTTTGTCAATTTATATTTGAATTCTGTTGTAGAAAAAGGAATATAAATTGGTTGATCATTCAATTTTTTGTCAGTTTCGGTCATTAAATAATTAAATTTAGCCTGATATTCCTGAGGAAGTTTCCATTTTTCTTGAAGTAATTCCATAAAAATTGGGGCTTGCTTTTTCCTCAATATTTTTCGGTGATATGGTTCAATTTCTTCAATCAATTCTTTTAAATTCTTTTCAGGATGAATTTTTGCACGTTCTTGTAATATTTCAATTATCTTTGCTTCATTCCCTGCAAAACATTCTTTATTGCGTTCAAAAACAGCAAGAATATCTTTTGCCGGACCGTATAAAGTCCCGTTTTTTGATAATCTGGTAATCAATTTAGGATCTAACATCGGTATCCCCGTGTACATGCAAGGAAGTTTGTATGCAAACAAAGCCCTTAATTTTGAAGAATGTGCATAGCTCGTAAAAGTTATAGGCATAACATACGGCATGCCTGACAAGTCGTTAATATATGTTGCCATTTCAGAATTCATATTTTTCAAATCTCCTGTCTTTGGCTTGTTCTTGTCAAAATGTACGTTGTAATAATTTGAACTGATTGCAGAAATTCTCATAGTTTACCTATTAATATTTTAACTTATTTGTATCAATATTTAAAGGGTTATTTGAAGGTGAAAATTTATGGATTTTCTTTGCTATTGTTTGGATATACGACACGCTTAATCCACAAATTTTAAAGATTCCACAGTTTGCAAGATCTATCAATCGATTAATTTGATTTTGGCTGTAATCTCTAATTTTAGGATTTTTATCAATAACGGTTTCCAGTTTGCTATGAGCTCTTTCTGAATTATATCTTCTAGAGGCTAAAATATAATTGTAGATTCCGCTATCACCACCGGCTTTTGCAGTAATCAAATGATCAGCAGAACCAACAGAATCGGCAAGCAAGTCATAACCGATTTGAGCTGAAGACCTATCGGCTTCTTTTATAATAAAAGCCGATAAACTATCTTTTGAGGTTGGAAGTTCCCTTGCTGTTTGTATCATTTTATGAGCAAGTTTTGTATCATTTAATTGGTTTGTAATTTTTTCCAAATCATGAATAAAGGCTTTTCTTTTGAATTTTGCTTCAAATGGGATTTTTAAAATTCTTGCTTTTGTAACTTGTAATAAATCGTCTAATTCTTTATCGTTTTGAAGTTTTGAATTTTCAAAGTATTTTTGAAGGTTATAAATTTGTTTAACTTCTTTGTTTGTTGGCTTTTTAGCTTTACCTATATCCTTTTCAAAAAATTTTGCTTTTTTGATTATTTTTTCAATGTAATAAATTTCTTGAAAGTTGCCCTTTTGTTTTATTCTTTCTTCAATTTTTTCAAGTTTGTATAAGAATTCCTTTTTGCTAAAAGATAGAATTACAGGTTCTTTTCGAAGTTTTTTATCAGTAACCTCTATTAATTTATTGTATTGAGCAATCTGTTCTTGGGGCATATTGGCAGCAAGTTTAGATAGTTTTTCAAATATTGGAGCTTGTTGTTTTAGTAAAAGTTTGCTATGTCTCGGCACAAGTTTATGCAAAAATTCATCCAAAGACATTTTAGGTTTTGTTCTGGAGGTTCTTTTCATTAATCTATAAACTTGTTTTTCAACAGGGAATAGAGATTTTTCGTAAGGTTTTAAGGTTCGGACAATACTTTTGATTGGTTTTGAAAACGCCTTGTGTCGAAGCAGAGTTTCCAAGTCTTGTGAATCGATTAAAATAATATCAGAATAAAAATCTGGAATTCCAAACTTTAACAATTTTTTGAGCGGTTCTGAGTTTGCAACACTTGTAAAAGTTACTGTGTCGAACTTTAGAGGAGATATAACCCCGTTACTGCTCAATTTTGGGACGTTCTTCTCTTTTCTCAAAATCAGATTTTGAGTATTAAACGAATTATAAATATTTATCGGCTGAATATTCATACGACAAGTAAAAAACATGAAAAACAAATTTTTTGCTATATCGTTAGTAAATATTAATAATCATCATCTTGAGGTTGAAAATAGTGCATTGATGAACATTTTCCGAAGTTATCCAGAATTTCTTTATCAAGTTCTTCTGTTGCAACAACTTTTCCGTTAACCATATTTACTTGAGTTGTCGTTACCGTTCCGTTTTCTTTATCTTCTTTTGATTCTTTAGTTGCAATATCTTTTTTGCTTTTTGCCATATGCTGCCTGGTTTTAGATTTTTCTTCATCCATTATGGTTCTAAGATAGCTTTTGTATTCTTCATTGAAATAAACATTTCTCATAATATCGTTCATCACAATCGCTGCATACTGTTGAGTTGAAGAGTTTTCTCCAAGAGCAGAAA